>JBBSEL010001053.1:0-2086 GCA_038239755.1 Chloroflexia bacterium
CCACTACTCAGCACTCAGCACTCGTTACTCATCGCTCATCACTCATTGCTCGTCTGGTTGGACGAACAGGCCGTGGTAGAAGGCGTGCACATAGGGCGGGAGTTGGCGCATGTCGCCCATCGTGCCGCTTGCCAGCCCGGCGAACATCTCGTGATCGTTGCGATCCGCCAGCATCCCCGCCCAATGTTGCGCGGGAATCCCATGCACATAGTCGTAGGCCAGCTTTTGCGTCGGGGCATAGGCCGGGTCGCGTTCTTGGGACAGGCGGATCACCGCGTCGATCAGGTCGTCGGCGGCGGGCTGGCGATGACCGTGGAACTCCCACCAGGCGTGGGCATGTTCGTGCAAGGCCGCTTCCATCTGCGCGGTGTACAAAAAGACCAGGCGCTGATCGGCATACCAGTAGCCACCTCCGCGCTGGGAGGCCAAATCTTTCACCGTGATGCTCGCGTTCGCCCGCAGCCAGCGCGCCGCCTCCGGGGTGAACGGGTAGCGCGCCAATAGATCGTCGCGTAGCCGCAGCGCCTCCTGGGCATTGACCGGCGCCGCGGCACCACCCATAAAGCGCGCCAGCACCTCTCGCCCCACCACTAAAACCGCGTTCTGGACCAGGCCCACTAATCCGTTCGTCATCGGCTGTCCCTCCTTTATGCACCGCCATCCTCGTCAGGATAGCACGAAGGGCGCACCCGCGCAAGCAGCGCAGAGGCGAATAGGGCACAAGATGGCATGATTTCTGCTAACGAATACACCTGTGCATATGCAGGGTTACCCTGCGCCAAGTAAAGGAGACTAACGCATGAGCAAAAAAATATTCCTAAGCCTCGGCGGTTTCGGTGCCCTGGCCCTGTTGCTGGTCGCCGCGATCCCCGCGCTGGGCCAGACCGGCACCTTCGCGTTCGCGCACCCGGCCTTCGAGCGGGTGTGGGAGCGCACCGATAGTGTCGTGGCCGATGGCACCGTGGCGCGCACCTGGTTCTGGGGGCCGGTCCCCGGTGAGCCGCGCCTGGAGCCGTGGAAAGAGGCTCCCAACGGCCAGCGGCTGGTGCAATATTTCGACAAGAGCCGCATGGAACTGAACGACCCGGCAGCTGACCCCAACAGCGCCTTCTTTGTCACCAACGGCCTGTTGACCGTCGAGCTGGTGTCGGGGCAGCTTCAGACCGGGACCGCCCAATTTGAGAACCGCTTCCCGGCCAACATCCCCATGTCGGGCGACCCCGGCGATGACACGACGCCGACGTATGCCTCGTTTGCTGGCGTCAGCAACACCAACCTGGGCAACCATTTCGCGGACGACCATCGCGCCCAGAAGATCACCGCGACCATCACCCGCGATGGCACGGTGGGCAACGACCCGTCGAAGAGCAGCGTCCCGAATACCGACATCGTCTACTACGAGCCGATCACCCACCACAACATCCCGAAAGCCTTCTGGGACTTCTTGAATCAGGTGGGCAAGGTCCGCGAAGCCGGGCTGGTGGTTGACCGCCCGCTGATCCAGCCGTGGTTCTATGCCAGCGGTCTGCCGATCAGCGAAGCCTACTGGACCCGCTCGCTGGTGCGCGGCCAGGTCATTGACGTGATGATCCAGGCCTACGAGCGGCGCGTGCTGACCTACACGCCGAGCAACTCGCCGGGCTTCCAGGTGGAAATGGGCAACATCGGCCAGCACTACTACAACTGGCGCTACCGGTTCGCCGGGCAGTCGGGCACGGGCACGCCGTTCAACACGCCGCTCCCCGGTTCTCCGACCGTGATCCCCACGGCGGTACTCGGCACCCCCATTCCAGGCGCGACCCATCCGCCGGAGAGCACCGCGACCGTAGCGGCAACCACGCCGACCCTCCCGGCCCCGCAACAGACGGCCAGCGCCATCGTGCCGCCGCGCACGCCAACGTTCACGCCGACCCTGACGCCGACCCTGCCCGCGCCGCAGCAGACGGCCAGCGCCTATGTGCCGCCGCGGACAGCCACCCCCACCCCAGGGGCGGCTACACAAGTCCCCGCGCCCTAACCGGTACGAGGTTTTAGCCTAGCCTAGCACAGCTAAAGAAGGGCGGTCCCGAATGGGTCCGCCCCTCTC
>JBBSEL010001054.1:0-2082 GCA_038239755.1 Chloroflexia bacterium
ATCTTGGCGGAGCGTCGGAATGATGCGTATTCCACAGCCAGCTTCAAAACACGATGTGCTAGCTGCTGTACGTCAGTGGATACATCGTCTGGCCGTTGATGATTATGAGGCCGCGTTTGCTCAGACGTATCATGGTCCGATGGAACATTGGACACCCGAACTTATGCATACAATTATTGCCAACTATGGCTCACCGACACCGTACGAGGATGGTCAAACATTTCACGTCACCCCATTAGAGGGGGTTCGCGCAAATGGCGAGAAGCCGACACAAGATGTGCAGTGGCTAGACTCAGTATCAGATAGACAATCCCCAATTGTCGGACGGGTGTGGTTCGACTTACCGCTCAACGGTGAGTGGAGTGACCTGACTGCCATATTTAATATTCGCACGAACGATAACGATCTCGTATTGGAGCTTGACGACATCCACGTGCTTTGATAGCCAACGTATACGAAGCGGTTAGTAGCACCAACCCCCAACCCCTAACCCCTAACCCCGACGAGGCCCCATGCAACCCTTCGAGCACATCAACGCCCAGACATTGGCCGAGGCCGTCAGCCTCCTCACTGCCGAAGATGCCGGGGATGCCTGGCCCATCGCGGGCGGCACCGACCTGCTGACCACGCTCAAGGCGGGGCTGCACGCCCCCGACCGGCTGGTCAACCTCAAGACGGTGCCCCACCTGGATGGCGTGCTGGAGTACGCCGGGTCGGTGCATCTCGGCCCGCTGGTGTCGCTGGATACGGTAGAGCGCGATCCCCTGGTGCGCGAGCAATACCGGGCGCTGTCCGAGGCGGCAGGACTGGCGGCGTCGCCGCAACTGCGGAATATGGGGAGCATCGGCGGCAACCTGGCCCAGGAGACGCGCTGCTGGTATTATCGCGGCCCGTTCAACTGCTGGCTGAAGGGCGGCGACACCTGCTATGCCCGCCAGGGGGCGAACTCGCATCATGCCATCTTCACCGACGAGAGTCCCTGCGTCAGCGTCCACCCCTCCGACCCGGCCACGGCCCTCCTCGCGCTGGGGGCCGACATCCTGATTGAAGGGCCGAGCGGCAAGCGCACCGTGCCGATCGAGGCGTTCTTCACCCTGCCCCGCGCCGACCGGCGGCGGTTGACGGTGTTGGAGCCAGGCGACCTGATCGCGGGGATCACCCTCCCTGCCGCACCCAGCGCCCGCACCGTCAGCACCTACCTCAAGGCGATGGACCGGGCGCTCTGGTCGTTCGCCCTGGTCGGGGTGGCCGTCTGTGTCACCTGGGCGGCGGATGCGGGCGAAGGCCGGGTGGTGGAGGATGTGCGGATCGCGCTGGGCGGGGTGGCCCCGATCCCCCTGCGGGCCACCGCCGCCGAACAAGCCCTGCGCGGACAGCCGCTCACCCCGGCGCAAGCCGCTATCGCCGGGCAGGCTGCCGTCGAAGGGGCCAAACCGCTGGCCGAGAACGGCTACAAGCTGCGCCTGGTCAGCGGGCTGGTCGAGCGGGCGCTGGGGGCGCTGTGAAGCCGGACGAGCAGAGGTAGGCACAGGTCAAGCATGGAGATTCGCCGCGCCACCCCCGCCGATGCCCCCGCGATGGCCGGGGTGCTGGCCCAGGCATTTGCCGAATACCAACCCCTCTATACCCCAGAAGGACTCGCCGCCACAACCCCACCCGCCGAACGCATCCGGGCACGGTTGGACGAGGGACCAGCCTGGGTCGCCGTGCATGAGGGGGCGATTGTGGGGACGGTGGGCGCGGTGCGGCGGGACGAGGCGGTGTATGTCCGCAGCATGGGCGCGCTGCCAGCGGCACGCGGCCTCGGCGTGGGGATCGCGCTCTTGAACGAGGTGGAGGTGTTCGCCCGCGATGCCGGGGCCTCATCGTTGTTCCTCAGCACCACCCCGTTCCTGGCCCGCGCCATCCGCCTCTATGAGCAGTGGGGCTTCCGGCGCACTACCGACGGGCCGCACGATCTGTACGGCACGCCCCTGTTCACGATGGTTAAGCCGTTACACCCCGACGCGGTATGACGCCACCCCGCTGCCTTTCCACAGACACAAAAAGAAAACCCCAGACAGTCCTTGCGGAGCATCCAGG
>JBBSEL010001055.1:0-2071 GCA_038239755.1 Chloroflexia bacterium
ATATCGCGCAAGAATAGGCCGAGCTGGCGGGTGGACTCGGCGCGGATGGTGGCGGGCTGAGGCACATCGAGCGCGTATTCGCGGAAGTCGGGCAGGCGCAGGGTCTCCAGCAGCTTGCCGCCGTTGGCGTGGGGGTTGGCTCCCATGCGGCGCTGGCCGCGTGGCGCAAGGGTAGCCAGTTCACCGATGAGCCGCCCGTTCTCGTCAAACAGTTCGTCGGGCTTGTAGCTGCGCATCCACGCTTCCAGTTCTTCTAACTGGCCGGGCCGGTGTAGCACGTCGCCCAGCGGCACCTGGTGGGCGCGGAAGGTGCCTTCGACAGGCACGCCGCCTACTTCTTTGGGGCCGGTCCAGCCCTTGGGGGTGCGCAGGACGATGGCGGGCCAGCGGGGGCGGTCGGTCACTCCGTCGCGGCGGGCCTCCGCCTGAATACTACGGATGCGGGCATAGCAGGCATCGAGCGTCGCGGCGAATTTCTGGTGGACCCGCGCCGGGTCGTCGCCCTCCACAAAGTACACGTCGTAGCCGCACCCGGTGAGCAGTGCCTGCACGTCGGCATCTGAGGTACGCCCCCAGATGGTCGGCCCGGCGATCTTGTAACCGTTGAGGTGGAGGATGGGCAGCACGGCCCCATCCCGCGCTGGGTTGAGGAAGCTGGTGCCGCGCCACGACCCCATCAATGGGCCGGTTTCGGCCTCGCCGTCGCCGACCACCGCCGCGACGATCAGGTTGGGGTTGTCGAACGCGGCCCCGAAGGCGTGGGTCAACACATACCCCAGTTCGCCGCCCTCGTGGATCGAGCCGGGTGTGGTCACGCTGACATGGCTGGGAATGCCACCGGGGGCCGAGAACTGGCGGAACAGCCGCCGCATCCCGGCGATATCCTGGGTGATCTCAGGGTAGATGTTCGAGTAGGTGCCCTCCAGGTAGACGTTCGCCACGATAGCCGGTCCGCCATGACCGGGACCGGCCAGGTAGATCACGTCCACATCTTGCTCTTTGATCAGCCGGTTCAGGTGGATATAGATCAGGCTGAGGCCGGGCGATGTGCCCCAGTGGCCCAACAGGCGCGGCTTGATATGCTCCGGGCGCAGCGGTTCGCGCAAGAGTGGGTTGGCCTGAAGATAGATCTGGCCGATGGTCAGGTAGTTGGTGGCCGCCCAATACCGCTGCATTTTGTCCAGCATTTCGGGGGAGAGCGGCCCCTGGATCGGCTCCTGTTCCGCCGGGGCGGCCTGACCGTCCTTCACTTCGACCGCGCTCGACACCGCCGGGTCAAATACGTACATAGGTTGCTCCTCTCGATCTTCCTGGGATCGCTGTGCCCCGACAGCTAACCTGCGTTACATATCCCAAGAGTATTCCTCCTGCTCTTGAAACAGGATATTGCGATACCTTATAAGGTAAACAGGGTGTGATTAACCCTTCGTCGTCCGCTGCTGGCGATAGCGGCGGATCAGGGTGTTGGTCGAACCATCATGCCTGAGGTCCGGTTCGCCTTTGCTCTCTAGCTCCCCGATAATCCGCTTGGCGAGGACCTTGCCCAGTTCGACACCCCATTGGTCGAACGAGTCCACACCCCAGATCGTGCCCTGGGTGAAGGTGCTGTGTTCGTAGAGCGCAATCAGTGCGCCCAACGTTTCGGGGGTTAGCCGCTCGGCCAGGATGGTGGTCGTCGGACGGTTGCCGGGGAAGGTGCGGGCGGCGACTAGCGTACCCGTCGTCCCCTCGGCCTCGACTTCCTCGGCAGTCTTGCCAAAGGCCAGCGCCTCGGTCTGGGCAAACAGGTTCGCCATCAGATAGTCGTGATGCGCGCCGAGCGGGTTCAAGGTCTGGCAAAAGCCGATGAAGTCGCAGGGGATCAGCTTGGTCCCCTGGTGGATCAACTGGTAGAACGAGTGCTGCCCGTTGGTGCCCGGTTCGCCCCAGAAGATCTGCCCGGTCTGGTAGTCCACCGCTACGCCGTCCAGGGTGACCTGCTTGCCGTTGCTCTCCATCGTCAATTGCTGCAAGTAGGCCGGGAAGCGTTTGAGATACTGGTCGTAGGGTAGGACGGCGACGGTCTCGGCCC
>JBBSEL010001056.1:0-2069 GCA_038239755.1 Chloroflexia bacterium
CCCAAAGTTCCCGACCACGATGATGCTGATGAGTGCGATCCCGACCACCACTCGCTGTTCTGATGACCACTGCAATACGGTATCCTCCCGGTTGGTTTGAGGTCCACGCGCACGCAGATCGCGCAGGCTGTCCTACTCCCCTTCCAGTATAGGATGATCCGACAGCAAATTATAGGCACACCGTCCCTTGTTTGCCTGCCCCGAGAGTCTTTGCCCTGTGGGACCATTGGGCCAGCGCCGAGGGTGCGCCCTCCTCCGGCAATCGGCGGCCCCGTTGCCCGGTCGGCGCTTTCCAGGACCCCCGTTTTGCCGTATAATGCGGTGTACCCTGGATTTGGAGGCCGCACCCGATGAACCCGCCCGACGCTCCCACCCTCTTTCCCTTGGCCGAGGAGGAGCCACGCCGTAGCCAGGCGCTCTACCGGCGCTACCGCTCGCGCGATTTTGACGAACTGGTGGGACAAGAACCCATCGTCCGCACCTTGCAGAATGCCCTGAAAAATGGGCGGTTGGCCCATGCCTACCTGTTCTGCGGGCCGCGTGGCACCGGCAAGACCTCCACCGCCCGGCTGCTGGCGAAGGCGATCAACTGCTTGGGACCGGCAGACGGCCCCCACCCCTGCAACGCCTGCGCCGCTTGCCGCTCGATCAACGAGGGGCGCACGATGGACCTGATCGAGATCGACGCCGCCTCGAACAGCGGGGTGGACGAGATCCGCGAATTGCGCGAACGGGTGAACTTCCGCCCCAGCGAACTGCGCAAAAAGGTCTATATCATTGACGAAGTCCACATGCTCAGCATCGCCGCCTTTAACGCGCTGCTGAAAACGCTGGAAGAGCCGCCCGAATACGTCGTCTTTGTCCTCGCCACCACCGACCCGCAGAAAATGCCCGCCACGGTCCTGTCGCGTTGCCAGCGGTTCGACTTCCGCCGCATTGGCCTGGGGCCGATGGTGGACCACCTGCGCCACATTTGCCAGCAGGAGGGTTGGGCTTATGAGCCGGGCGCGCTGGAGTTGATCGCCCGCCAGTCCACCGGGGCGATGCGCGACGCGCTGACCCTGCTGGACCAGTTGATGTCCTACTCTGAGGGCACGATCCTGCTGGCCCAGGTGCAGGATGTGCTGGGGGCGCGGGGGGCCGGGGAGATCACCGCCTTTGCCGACCACCTGATCGCCCGCGACCTGCCGAGTGGGTTGGCCGCGCTTCATGCCGCGCTGGAACACGGGGCCGACCTGCGCCAGTTCAACCGCCAGGTGGTGGAGCATTTGCGGGCCTTGCTGCTGCTGCGGGCGGGGGGCGATCCCGGCCTGCTGGAAGCCACCGCCGACGAACTGGCCGCGCTGAAAGCCCAGGCCGGACGCGCCGCCCTGCCCGACCTGAGCGCCTGGCTGCGCGTGTTCACCGCCGCCGACGCGAACCTGAAGAACGCACTCTATGGCGCGCTCCCGCTGGAAATGGCCCTGGTCGAAGCCAGCCTGGCCGGGACCGTGGCAACCGTCCCCGCCGCCCCGCCTGACCGCCCGGTGCGCAGCGTAGACAGCCCGCCGCGCAGCCCGGCCCTGCCGCCCACGGGCCTGCGCGACATCTCGCCGCCCCCGGTGCGCCCGGCAGCCGAGCCGCCCCCGCGCGCCACGCCGCACGAGCCGCTGCCGATGCGCCGCATCCCGCCCGCCGAACCCCCTGCCGTGCAGCCGGTGGCGGCACTCCCCGCATCGCCGCTGCCCCCCGCCGCCAACGGCAACGGCAGCCATGCCAACGGGGATGAGCCGCTCGATCTGCTGATGGTGGGCCGCGCCTGGGAGCAGGTAGTCGCCACGCTCAACGCGCAGCCGGGCGGGCGCAACCTGGCCCCGGTCTTGCGCGATATGCAGCAAACCTGGCCGATCAGCGTGACCGGGCACACGGTGCTGATCGGTGCCCGCAGCGATTTCTTCCGCTCGCGGTTGGGCGAAATGCCCCGCCGTCAGATCGTGGAGGATGCTTTTAGCAAGGTGCTGGGCCGTCGCGTGCTGATCCAGTGCGAATTGGTCACCCCCGACACCCGTCCCGACCCGGCCAGCTTCGCC
>JBBSEL010001057.1:0-2055 GCA_038239755.1 Chloroflexia bacterium
CACCTCGTTCAACCGCTCGCCCTACTCGGTGCAGGTGCAGGGGCAGGCCGTGCAGCGCATGGTGGCCGTGACGTTCAATGTCACCGTGCCCGCCAGCACCGACGGCAGCGGACGCCCCGTCCACATCGCTGGTAGCTTCCCGCCGCCCTATCCGCAGTGGGACCCCGGGGCGAGCGTGCTGACCCTCACCCGCGTGGATGCCACCCACTGGACGATCACGCTCAATCTGCTAGAGGGCACCCAACTCGAATACAAATATGTCCTCGGCGATTGGAACTACGTGGAGAAAGACGCGAGTTGCCAGGAGATCTCGAACCGCCAACTGACTGTGGTCGCCGGTCCCGGTGGGACGCAGACGGTGACCGACACGGTGGCGAATTGGCACGCGATAGACTGCCCATAAACACGGTCGCTTAACCGTGTACAAGCCGAGGGGCCGGTGCAACGTTGCACCGGCCCCTCGTTATCTTTGCCTCGCGTCTTGCCCCGGCTTACGACAGCCAGAATTCCAACTGGATGTTGTCGGGGTCGCGGAAGGCGATGTAATAGTTGCCGGTGGGGGCGAACTGTTCGACCCCCTGGGTATCGACCCCCGCCGCCAGCAGCCGCGCCGCCAGGGCATCCAGCGTGGGCCGGTCGGTCACGGTGAAGGCGACATGGTCCAGCCCGATCCGAAATTCGCTGAAGCGGTCCCCGGCGACAGGCTGGCGCGACGGGCCGACAAAGAAGGCGACCTCCCCGACGGTGAAGTAGAAGCCATATTCGGGATGATCATCCTCGATATCCGCGACCGCGCAATCCAGCACATCGCGGTAGAAGGCTTTCGACCGTTCAGTATCCGAAATCGTCAGCAGGATGTGGTTAACTCCGGTTGCTTGCATCGTAATACTCCTTGGGTTGTTCCCTGGTTGGGGAGGGATGGGGCCGTATCAGTCGGTGGCAGGCGCGGGATGGTGAGCCACAAAGTCATCGATCATCTGGCGGGCGATGCTGAGCGGGGGCGCGAGCGGCGGGAGGGTGGCGCTGGTGAACCAGGAGGCAGCGGCGATCTCGCTCTCCTGAAGGTGGAGGTCGCCCCCGGCATAGGTGGCGGTGAACCCGATCATCAACGAATGGGGGAAGGGCCAGGGCTGGCTGCCGAAGTAGCGCAGGTTGGTGACTGTGATCCCCACCTCTTCGTAGATTTCTCGGCGCGCCGCCTCCTCCAGCGACTCGCCGGGTTCCACGAAGCCCGCGAGGATGCTGTAGAACCCGGTCACGGAGTGTTGCCCCCGCGCCAGTAGTACCTCCTCGCCGCGTTCGATCAGCACGATGACGGCGGGCGACAGGCGGGGGTAGCTGATCAGCCCACACGCCGGGCACCGTTTGGCCCGTTCGCCGGGCAACGGTTCGGTCGGGGTGGCACAGCGCCCACAATAGCGATGGGTGCGGTCCCACTCCAGGATTTGTGTGGCCCGCCCTGCCACCCCGAACAGCCCGTCTTCGACCTGCCCATACAGTTGGCGCAGCCCCAACAGGCGCAAGGGGGCGGGCAGTTCGGCCTCCGTGTCCACCTCGGCTGCATAGCAATCCACGCCGTCGAGGGTGCCCAAATAGTGAGGGGCGCTGGGGGTGAGGCCCAGGTCGGCCAGGTGCCGGGCGCGGGGCAGGCGGGTGCCCGTTTCCTCTTCCACGATCACGATCTGCGGGCCGACGAATACAAACCACCAGGCGGGCTGCGTTGGGGCGGCGGGCGGGTTCACCAGGGAGATAAAGGGGTGCGCCATCGGACTCCTGCTTTTTCTTGACCAGACCATCGGGCATCTGCGGCGTGGATGAGGCCGCTGATCCAATTTTAACATACGCGCGCTGTTTTCGGCAGGGTGGGCCATCCGGCGAACACGGCTGTTGCACAGGTCTGCGAATTTTTGCCGGAGAGGACCACCCCTGCTGGCGTAGTAGCGACCGGCCGGTGGCGTGGTGGGGGGCCCACGAGGTTGCGGGTGCCCCACCCCCCCCCCAGCCGGGGGGCCCCACACCCCGCTCTCGGGCGCTGGCAGAGCATCTGGCAAAAAA
>JBBSEL010001058.1:0-2053 GCA_038239755.1 Chloroflexia bacterium
AGGGCCGCCTGGGCTTCCTGGTGCTGCTGGGTCCGCGCCGCCAGGTCGGCTTCGACGGCGGGCCGCCGGGCGATCTGGATATCCAGCGCGGCGAGACTCCCGGCCAGCTTGTCGCGTTCAGCTTCGCAGTGGCGGGAACGCTTGCGCGCCGCCTCCAGGTATTGGTCGTAGATGCCGAGGTTGAGGATCTCGCCCAGCAGTTGTTTGCGCTCGGTCGGGCTTTTCATGGTGAACGAGTCGGCCCGGCCCTGCATCAGGAAGGCCGAGTTGATGAAGGTCTCGTAGTCCAGCCGCAGCGTCTCGATGATCTTCTTCTCGGTTTCGGGCACGGTGTGGCCGGTGATCGCCTTCCAGGTGCCGTCGTTGAACACTTCAAAGTTCAGCAGGGTGCTGCCGCGCGACTTCTTGCTCCGCTTGCGCAACACCCGGTAGCGGTGCGGTCCCAGCGCGAACTCGAAATCCACTTCCATTTCGGTCGCGCCCTGGGTGATCAGTTCGTCGTCGGTGACCCGGTCGCGGGCCTTGCCCCACAGCGCCCAGGTCATGGCGCTGAGCAAGGCCGATTTCCCGGCCCCGTTCTCACCCGCCAGGCAGGCCAGTTCCACCCCGGTCAGGTCCAGCACCGGGTTATCATCACGGTAACACATGAAGTTGCGCAAGCGCAAACGCAAAGGGAGCATGAAGACGGCGGCTCGCTTTCTATGATAGAGATCGATTATTTGTTCTATAAAGAATTATAACATATTGGCGCGCCCCGCCCACGCCCCCGCTGCCGGAGTGATGCACCCCAGGCACGATCCGTCTGCCCAAACAGAACTCTTTACGCCTGCGCTCCGTATATTAAGTGCAAGCCGATTGGCCTGCCGCGCCGACAAAGCTCCCGGCGCGCACGCCCACCCACGCTATGCGGGGGCTTACGGAGAACAAAAGATGAAATCAAAGGTTATTAAGTCGGATACCGAGTGGCAGCAGGAACTCACCCCGGAACAGTACCGGGTGGCCCGGCGCAAAGGCACCGAGCGAGCCTACGCGGGCGCGTACCATGCCACGAAGGAGCGGGGGGTTTATGCCTGCGTCTGTTGCGGCACCCCGTTGTTCTCGTCTACCAGCAAGTTCGACTCGGGCACCGGCTGGCCGAGCTTCACCGCGCCGATCACGCCGGAGAATGTGGCGACGGAAACCGACCGCACCTTATGGATGCGGCGGACCGAAGTCCTCTGCGCGACGTGTGACGCCCACCTGGGCCATGTGTTTGACGATGGCCCGCGCCCGACCGGGTTGCGCTATTGCATCAATTCGGTCTCGCTCCGCCTGGAGCCGCAGGAATAGTTCCGCCTTTTGTTTGGCCCATCATTTTTATCTTACGAGGGAGATTATCTCATCATGGAAACCACTGAAACCACGACTGTTACCGAGAAGGCCACCTTTGGTGCCGGATGTTTCTGGGGCGTGGAAGCCGAGTTCCGCCAGGTGCCGGGCGTTGTCGCCACGGCGGTTGGCTATGAAGGCGGCACCTTCACCAACCCTACCTACAAGGATGTGTGTACCGACCGCACCGGGCACGCCGAAGTGGTCGAGGTCGAGTATGACCCCGCCCGCGTCTCCTATGCGGAGCTGCTCCGGGTCTTCTGGGAGAACCACGACCCGACGCAGCTCAACCGCCAGGGGCCGGACTACGGCAAGCAGTACCGCTCGGTGATCTTCGTCCACAGCCCGGAGCAGGAGGCCACCGCCCTCGCCTCCAAGGCGGAGCAGGCGACCACCGGGCGCTACCGCCGCCCGATTGTGACCGAGATCACGCCCGCCACCACCTTCTACTGCGCCGAGGAGTATCACCAGCAGTACCTCGAAAAGCGCGGCCTGGCAAGCTGCCACATCTAGGCGCACCAAGCCAATAGCCCCTCCGCCCATCAGAAGGCTCCCCGCCCTGGGGAGCCTTTTTGATTCCCCCCTGCCCCACAGCGTCATGCGAAAGTGCAACACCCAGAGTAGCCTGCCATAGCTGTTGCCCCGTCCGCGATCTTGCTGTAGGGGCGTCCGGCGGGACGCCCGG
>JBBSEL010001059.1:0-2044 GCA_038239755.1 Chloroflexia bacterium
AATACGAATAATACGAGTTCCATCGGAAATCCCCTAACCATGCTAATACGTGCGTCTAGAGCCCGTAGGTGGCATCCGACATAGGTTCGGAGGAGGACCAGACTACAGAAAGTAGCAAGCGATGCCCGACCGCGACGAACCAGTCGCCCAGCAAGACCAATGTTTGCTCGCGCCAGCCAGAGGGCCGCGGCGCGGCGGCTAACGCTTCCTGCACCCGCCTGTTTTGCTCTGCATTTTGCAGCCGTTCGCGGGACCGTTCTAGTGCTTGATCCAAATACCAATCTGCCACGGATAACCTCCTTACGGCGGCTCCCGATCCGAGAGACCCAACCGCCGTGATCGTAACGCGCAGGTGATCTTGACAATATCAATCTAACCTGCTAAAATTGTTTTGATAGTTAGATTATAGATCGGTATCTCTAACCTGTCAATACATCTTTAGACGGTTATATTGTAAGAATTTTACTAGGCTATAAGGAACCTATTCATGAGCGAACCAGATCAACAGGCGGAGCATATTTTTGGGTTTATCGCCGGGAACCTGAGCGTGGACTTCACCAACACGGTCAGCAGCCGCAAAGACGGGCCAGCCCGCGAATACCTGACCGATTACCCGGCCCTGGTGGCGTGGGGGCAACAGGCGGGGGTGCTGGACGAGGCGCAGGCCAGGACCATGCGCGCCCTGGCCGAGGCCGATCCCGCCGGGGCCAGGTGTGTGCTGGACGAGGCGCGCGCCCTGCGCGAGGCGATCTACGGGATGTACAGCGCCCTGATCGCGGGGCAGCCGGTGGCCGCCGCCGACCTGTCCAGCCTGAATGCCAGCCTGGAGCGATCGCTGGCCCAGGCCTGGGTCGTGCGCGAGGGCGCGGGCTTCGGCTGGGGCTGGTGCAGCGATGTAGCGCTGGATCGGATGCTCTGGCCGGTGGCGAAGGGGGTCGCCGACCTACTCACCGGGCCGGAAGCCCAGCGCGTCAGCGAGTGCCGCAGCGACGATTGCGGCTGGCTGTTCCTCGATCAGACCCGCAACCACAGCCGCCACTGGTGCGACATGCAAGGCTGCGGCAACCGCGCCAAGGCCCGCCGCCACTACACCCGCCGGAAGAGCAGCGCAGGCGCGGGCGAGACATTAGAAATTAGAAATTAGAAATCAGCTACTATTTTCATGCAGCGTTGTGCGGTCTGCCGCCCCGCATAGATAGCTGACTTCTGATTTCTAACTTCTGATTTCTAATGTCTCGTCCACGCCCGCCGATTGACAGCCCGCCGACCGATGCTGTACACTTACGGGTGGTATCGGCCCTGGCCGAACAACACAAGTTAGCAACCCTGGGTATGGAGAATCGACCCTTTTCTTGGGGTCGAATACTCGATGAGGAGGCATCATTCGTATGGCTACGAACACGACGGATACGACGGCGCTGCACGGCGAACCGACGTATGCCAGCGATCTGGTCAAATTATATATTGATGGGAAATGGGTCGAGGCCGCCGGGGGCGGCACCTTTGAAAGCCACAACCCGGCCACCGGCGAACTGCTGGCGACCCTCTCCGAGGGCGGGGCCGCCGATGTGGAACGCGCCGTGGCGGCGGCCCGCAAGGCGTTTACCAGTTGGCGGCTGGTGCCCGCGCCGCGCCGTGGCGAGATCCTGTTCCGCGCCGCGCAACTGCTGGTCGAGCGCAAAGAGCAACTGGCCCGGCTGATGACCATGGAAATGGGCAAAGTGCTGGCCGAGGCGCGCGGCGATGTGCAGGAAGCCATCGACATGGTCTTCTACATGGCCGGAGAGGGCCGCCGCCTGGAAGGCAAGGTCGTCCCGTCGGAACTGCCGAACAAGTGGGCGATGGCGATCCGCGACCCCATCGGCGTCGTCGGCGCGATCACCCCCTGGAACTTCCCCGTCGCCATCCCTAGCTGGAAGATCGCCCCCGCGCTGATCGCCGGGAACACGATTGTCTTCAAACCCGCCAGCGACACCCCGCTCTGCGCGATCGAGTTCGTCAAGATCCTGGTCGAAGCCGGGCTGCCCGACGGCGTGATCAACGT
>JBBSEL010001060.1:0-2043 GCA_038239755.1 Chloroflexia bacterium
CCCGTTTGGCGTTCCGTTTTGACCCCAATTCATGGAGTGGTCTCTGGTTGCACAAGCGTTAGGCTAACTGGGCCCCACTAAAGCCTTCACAGACCGTGCCATCACGCAGTTTGGAGTGTTGACTCACGTTACGCACTATGCTAACATGGTAGGAGATGGGGCGGAAGAACCCCCCTTACGCGATTGGTCCCGTAGCGGGTCACTGTGCCATCCGCCAGCCAAGCGGCGGATGGTCGTAACAGTCTGGTCCTGCCCATCCGCCGATTATGGATGGGGCAAAGGGGTAGGGAGCGAGCTTGAAGATACGACAGCCTCAAGGATCACATAATAAGTGTTATGTGATCCTTGGGATCCGTGAGTGCGTCGGGACTATTGGTCCTGGTGCGGCACATCGCAACTAGCTTAGTATTAATCAGGGCTTATAAGACTCCACATAGATCTATCCACTCTTGCTATCCAGGAGAACTCCGTGTTAGACATCTCGCTAACGCCCTCGGCCTCATTCAATACCAACGATGATCGATTTAACCAGTCAACCCAAGACGCTATCCAGTACGGATCGCCGCTGTATCGCACGCTGGTTGATCTGTCACCCGACGCGATTGTGCTGGTCGCCCCCGACGGGATGATCCTCCTGGCGAATACTCAGGCCGCCATTACCCACGGCGTCGCCTCGATCGACGAGTTGCTAGGCCGAAACCTCTTCGATTTGATCGCCCACGAAGAACACCAGCGAGCGATGACCCACCTGAGCAGCGCGGTCGAACTGGGGAGCATCCGCAACATCGAGCACCTGTTGCTGCGGGCCGATGGGACCACCTTCCCGGCGGAGCTGAGCATCGCAGTGGTAGCCGACCCCACCGGACGACCACAGGCGTTTATTGCCATTGCGCGAGACATCACCGAACGGCGGCAGAACCAAGCGCGGATCGAACGCTTGCTGGCCGATGTGCGGCGGACCAACGAGGATCTGATCCAAGCCTATGATACCACCCTGATCGGCTGGGCGGCGGCGCTTGAGCTGCGCGACCAGGAAACCAACAGCCACACGCAGCGCGTGACAGAGTTGACCGTGCGCCTGGCCCGCGCAATGGGTCTGGATGAAGATGCGATCGTGCAGATCCGGCGGGGAGCCATCCTCCATGATATTGGCAAGATGGGCATCCCCGACGCGATCCTGCGCAAAGCCGGGGCGCTCACCGACGAGGAATGGATGATCATGCGGCGACACCCGGAGTACGCCAAGCAACTTCTCGCGCCGATCACCTTCTTGCAACCGGCCTTGAGCATCCCCCATTATCACCACGAGCGCTGGGATGGCCTGGGCTACCCCTGCGGGTTGCAGGGCGAAGAAATCCCCTTGCCTGCGCGGATTTTCGCCGTGGTAGATGTGTATGATGCCCTGCGCACGGATCGCCCCTACCGGGCGGGTTGGTCGGAGGAGCGGGTGCGTGCCCACCTTCGCGCTCAGGCGGGCAGCCACTTCGATCCGCTGGTGATCGATGTGTTTCTGGAGCTGGATAAGGTGGAAGCCCCCACCGCCTGACGGTGGCGGCACCGAGTTCGTCAGGTCGTGCCATCCTCCGGCACGCCCGCGCTGGGGGTCGTGACCAGCACCACGGCCAGGTGCAACCACAGCCGGTGTGTTTCGTCATCCAGGCTCAAACCGGTCAGCGCCTGGATATGCGCCAGCCGGTAGTACAGGCTGTTGCGGTGTAGGAACAGGGCCGTGGCCGCCCGGCTGAGGTTCATCCCCGCGCGGAAATAGACCGCCAGCGTATGCACCAGATCGCCCCCCTGCTCCTGGTCGTAGGCCAACAGCGGAGCCAAGGTCGTCCGCAGGGCGAGGTCCGCTGCCGGGTCTGCCGCCAGGGCGTTGCGCAACAGAGCGTGATAATCGGGTGTCACCGGGCGAAGCGGCTCCATTGTGCTATAATAGGCTGCATTAGCAAATAATACGGCTTATTAAACCTCATAATAGGGAGAATACGATGGAGCACCCGACTCAGCGGCTGGACGATTCTACGACAGAGATGCGTTGCC
>JBBSEL010001061.1:0-2042 GCA_038239755.1 Chloroflexia bacterium
CGCAGCAGCGCCGTCCCGCCGTAGTCCGGCTCGATCTTGTCCAGCGCATCCAACGCCTGGAGCGCCGCCACCCCGTCGTACCGCGCCAGGGCGGTCAGGGCCAGTTTATATTGCACGTCGCGGGCCGCTATCTGGGTGGCAGCCTGGGCGGCGCGCTCTTTCGCGTCGGGATAGCTCCCCGCCGCCAGGAACTGGGTGCGCGCCTCGTCCCAGTGGTGGGCCGTCGCCGCCTGCTCGCCCGCCCGGTAGGCCGCGTTCCGGGTTTCATCGCCGCGCCAGATCCACCCGGCCACCCCCAGCACCAGGACAAGGAGGCACAGCCCCAGCAGCACCTCGCGCCGCTGGAGGGTCCGGCGGTCGATACTCGGTTCGCCGTCTAACTCCTCAACGGACGATGTTTCGGCGTCCTGTATTGGCTTACCCACTTATACACCCCATTGTGTGATGCGTGATTCTAACCACTGCCGGATACGTATTGCGTATTTCTCAGCACTCAGCACTCAGCACTCGCTACTAACCACCAACCACCAACCACCCGTCACGCATACGAGTCGAACAGGCTCCGCAGCCGGAGAGTGGCTTGCGCCATCTCTACGGTCCAGTCAGTCGGCAGTTGGGCCGTGATCCGGCGCGGACGCCCGGCGGGCAGGTCAAAGTAGTTGTCGCTGAACACCACATCAGCCCCTTCCAGCGACAGTTCGACAAAGCGGGCGAGACTTTGAGCGGTGACCTCGATGGTCAGGTGCGCGCCATCGGCATGGATTTGGGCGGTCAGCCCCGGATCGCGCAGGCTCAGGTGCTTACTGGGCACGAACGGCACGACACATAGAGTAGCCGCGAGGCCGTCGCCCGGTTCACAGACGAGGACCACATCGCGGTTGTTTGCTTCGCTGACATGCGCCCCCAGGTCGAGCGGCGCGAGGCGTTGCACGGCGAACGGGCTGGCGGCGACAGGCAGATCGCCCTCCTGCAACCGCGCCCCGTCCAGCGTTTCCAACGACCAATGGACGAGGCCGGAGGCGGGAGCATCGGCATCGTTGTGGACGGCGAGGTGGACCGTTGTCCCTTCTTGCTCCGCCGCGAGGAGCAGGGGGGTGAAGAAGCGGCGGGCGGCATAGTGCGCGGCCTTCCAGCGGCCAAAGTAGTCGATGCTGGCCCACGAGGCGACGGGCCAACAGTCGTCCAGTTGCCAGTAGAGGGCACCCGCCGTCTGCGGCCAGAGCGTGCGCCAGTGTTCCACGCCGACCCGCAACGCCTCGGCCTCCAGCACCTGCGACAGGTAGACCAGCGTGTCGAAATCTTTGGGCAGTTGGAAGTGGGCGGTCAGGTAGCTCATAATCCGGCCATTGCCGCCGATGTTCTTCTGGTGATGCTCCATCATATAGGAAGTCATGTTCCACTCGGACGGCGCGGCGTAGGTCGCCACCGTCGCCAGGGCGGGCAACGCCTGGAAGCCGAACTCGCTGACGAAGCGGGAGTGCTTCGTGCGGTAATGCTCGAACGGCTTGAGCGCGTGCCAGACTTCCCACAGGTGGGTGTCCCCCACTTCATCAAGATTGGGGTCACTCCCCTCCTCGCCCGACGAGGGCGAACTGGGCCAGTAGGCGCGGTCGGGGTCGGCGGCCTGGACCCAGTCCGGCAGGGTGTGGTAGAAGAAGGCCCGGTCGGCGGCTTTCGCGTCGGCCCATTCCGGCTTATCCCAGCCCCACCCAAACCAGCCCCCCTCGATCTCGTTGTTCCCACACCACAGAGCCAGGCACGCCCGGTGCCGCAGCCGTCCCACCTGCTGGGCCACTTCGGGCCGGATGGTCGCCACGAATTCCGGTTCCTGGAGCGGATAGCCCGCGCAGGCGAACATGAAGTCCTGCCAGATCAGCAGGCCGTAGCGGTCGCAGAGGTCGTAGAACGCCTCGCTCTCGTAGTAGCCGCCGCCCCAGCAGCGCAGCAAGTTCTGGTGGGTGGCCGCCGCCGCCGCGATCAACGGCTCCAGCCGGGACTCGGTCACCCGTGGGGCGAACGAGTCCGCCGGGATCCAGTTCGCG
>JBBSEL010001062.1:0-2035 GCA_038239755.1 Chloroflexia bacterium
ACATATCGATAGGGCCACCTGAGGCCGCCGAATCCATGCCTAAACCAACCCGAATCCCCGCATCGATCATCTCCCGCACCGGCGCAATCGGGCATTGGAGTCGGATATTCGACCGCGGACAGTGGGCCACCCCGACTCCCGCGCCGGGGGTCCATCGCTACGGCCCGCTGGAGATCGACGTGGCCGCGCATCTCGTCCGGCGGGATGGCGTGGCGATCCACCTCACCCCGACCGAGTTTGCGCTGCTGGAACAACTGGTCACGCACCCCAACAAGCTGTTGTCGCACCAGCTTTTGCTCCAACGGGTCTGGGGCAGCGAATACCGCGACGAGGCGGAATATCTGCGGGTCTACATGGGTCGCTTGCGGCGCAAGCTGGAGGGCGACCCGGCCAACCCGCGCTACTTACAGACCGAACCCGGTGTCGGCTATCGGTTTGTGCCTTAGGGAGACGTTATGGCAACGTTGCCATCGGTCATTCGGTTCTTGCTGCTGGCGAGCTTCTTGCTGCTGGCAGGCTGCAACGAAGCGGCGGTGCCTATCGGCCACTCTGCCGAGGCGGGGGGGCCGCCCCTCGTTTTCGGGGCGACCATCTCGATCACCGGGCCGACGGCGAAAGAGGGCGAATACACCCGCGACGGCTACCTGCTGGCCGTGGCCGCGATCAACAACGCCGGGGGCATCCGCGTGGGCGACAAGCACTACCGCGTGGCGCTGCAATACTACGATGACCAGTCGGACCCGGCGCGCGTCCCCGCCCTCTACCAGAAATTGCTAGACGAAGACCACGTCAATTTCTTGCTCGGTCCCTATACGTCGGCCCTGACCGCTGCCGCCGCCCCGGTGGCCGAGGCCGGGCGGGTGCCGATGGTGGACGCGCACGGCTCCGCTGAGAGCATCTTTGCCCAGGGCTACCACTACACCTTCGGCATCCTCAGCCCGGCCCGCAATTACCTGCGCGGGGTGATCGCCGTGGTGCAGGGCAAAGATCCCTCGGTGCAGAGCGTAGCGCTGCTGGGGTCCGACGAGCCGTTCGCCCATGAGGTGCTGGCCGGGGCGGCGGAATATGCCCATGATGTGGGGCTGAACGTGGTCTACAGCGCCTTCTACCCGGTCAACCCGGCGGATCTCACCGACGTGTTGCAGGCGGCGGGGGCGCACCACCCCGATATCCTGCTGGGGGCCGGGCACCTTCAGGATTCGCTGCTCATCACCCGGCAGGTCCACGAATTGGGGCTGGCTCCCAAGGCGTTGGGCTTCACTGCCGGACCCTCGGCCCCCGAATTCCGGGCCAATTTGGGCGCGGGGGCCGACTATATCTTCGGGGCCACCCAGTGGACCGACGCGCTCCAGTATCGCGGCGACGATCCGTGGAGCACGCCCCGCGCCTATGCCGCCGCGTTCAAGGCCCAGCACCCCGACTATAGCGCGGTGCCCTACCAGACAGCGGAATCGTCGGCGGCGCTGATCGTCTTTCAGCGGGCCATCGAAACGGCCAACAGCCTGGACCCCGACCGGGTGCGCGCCGCCCTGGCCGGGCTGGACATGATGACCTTTTATGGCCGGATCAAGTTCGACAGCCGGGGGGTCAACATTTACAAACCGATGGCCGTCGAGCAACTCCAGCCCGACGGGGCCAAGTACACCGTCTTTCCGAGCGACGCCGCCGAGAAAGCCGCGCTCTACCCCATGCCCCCGCCCGCCCTCGCCGTGCCCACCCCCTAACCCAGCCCACGCAAAAGGTCCAGGCCCCGGTAGAGTAAGGGGCCTGGACCTTTAAACTGCCGGGCCGTGGTTACTTGGCGTTATTGGCGAACTCGTTGGTGAACGTCTTGCTCAGGTCGATGGTCGCTGCTTTCACGTCCTTGTTGATCGCCTGCTCAAACTTCAGCACGAACGGCGGGCCGCTCTCCGGCATCTTGCCGTCGGGGCTGTACATGGCGAACTGGTTCGTCAGCGCCGTGGTGTAGAGATCCTTGTTGCCTGCGTAATAGTCGGCGGGCATCTTGGCCGCTACTTCCGCCGGGGTGTGGGTG
>JBBSEL010001063.1:0-2032 GCA_038239755.1 Chloroflexia bacterium
AACTGGCCGAGATGTGTACCCACATCGGCATCATCGAGCGCGGGCGGTTGCTGGTCAGTGGCAATGTGACCGAGATTTTGCAGCGGTTGCAGCCGACGCGCAGCGTGCTGGTGCGGGTGTTGGGCCGGGGTGCCCAGGCGCTGGCCCTGATCCAGCACCTGCCCGGCGTGCAGGACGTGACCTGGATCCCGCCGGTCAGTCCCACCGGCCCCGGCCCGCTGCCCGGCGCAGGTCCCGTGCCCGGCCCCGGCGTGCCCCTGCCCGACGGCCCGTTGACCCTGCGCGTGCGGATGAACGGCGACGAGCGGCTGTTCAGCGCCCTCCTCTCCACCCTGGTCCGTGCCGAAGTCCCGGTCTACGGCCTGCAAGAAGAAGTCAGCGACCTGGAAGACATCTTCCTCCGCATCACGCAGGGCCAGGTGCAGTGACGAGTTGCGAGTGCTGAGTGCTGAGTGCTGAGTGCTGAGGGATCAGGGATCAGGGATCAGGGATCAGGGATCAGGAATACGCAATACGCAATACGCAATACGTTTCACGTTTCACGTTTCACGTTTCACGCCGAAACAGGGGTAAAAACACATGGCAATGACCCGATTTGCCGAACTGAATCCGTTGTTGACCAAAGAGCTGCGCGGGCGGATGCGCGGGTGGCGGGCGATTGGCGTGCTGACCGTCTACCTGCTGGTGCTGGCCGGGTTCACCTGGCTGGTCTACGCCCTGATCGGCCTGAACAGCAACGGCAACGACGTGAGCAACGCCCAGTTGGGCAAGGTGCTGCTGGGCACGGTGGTGGGATTCCAGTTCTTCTTCGTCGTCCTGCTCGCCCCCGCGTTTACCGCCGGGATCATCACCGGGGAGCGCGAAAAGCAGACCTACGACCTGCTGATGACCACCCTGTTGCGCCCGCGCAGTATCATCCTGGGCAAGATGGGGGCGGCGCTGGCCTGGCTGCTCTTGCTGGTCCTGGCGGTGCTGCCGCTGGGGAGCCTGGCCTTTATCCTCGGCGGGGTCGCGCCCGAAGAAGTGATCCTGTCGCTGGTGGTCATCCTGGCGGCCACGTTCTGGTACGGGGCCATCGGCCTGTTCTGGTCGAGCGTGGTCAAAAGCACCATCGTCGCCGTCGTGCTGTCGCTGCTGACCAACGCCGCCCTGCTGGTGCTGGGGCCGATCCTCTACTTCATCACCCTGGCCTTCATCACCTACAGTTCCAACGGCACCCCGCCTGCCGTGCTGCGCTCGACCCCGGCGCTCTATATCAACGAATTGATCCTCTCCACCCACCCCCTCTATGCGCTGGGGCGCAGCGAGGGCTATCTGGTGGAGGGCAAATCGCTCTTTTTCCCGACGGTGTCGCTGAACGGCTACAATGTGTGGATGATCCACCCCTGGCTGTTCTTCACTTTGGTCGCCGGAGTCTTTGGCACGCTGCTGGTGCTGCTGGCGATCCGCAATCTACCGCCGGTGCGACGGCATGGCCGGGCGGGGGTCTATACGCCCCGTGCCCCCGGCAGCCTCGCCCCACTACCCACGGAGGAACCCATGTCCGCTACACTCCTACGACCCACTGCTGTCATGCCGCCCCAACCGGGGATGCCCTCCGGCCCCGGTATGCCGATGGAGCCGTCGATGCCCCCGGCGATGCCGCCCACCGCACCCCCGGCGATGCCCCCGCTGGTCGAACCGTTGCCCTTGCCGGTGCCCGCCCCGCTGAATCCGCCGTTGGACCCGGCCCCGCCCGCCGAGCCGAGCACGCCCGCCGAACCGGCCACCCCCGCCGTGCCGATGGTGCCCGTCGCCCCGCCGACCGAGGCGCAGGCCGCCCGCGTGGAGGGGAACCCGCCCGCGCCGCCCAGCGTCTCCTTTATCGAGGGCCGCACTCGCCCGGCCCCACGCAAGGACCAATAAAGGTTTGAGGTTTGTGGTTTTTAGTTTTTGGTACTTGTTGGGTTTGGCCTCGTGCAACTTCAAAACATAAAACTCAAAATTAAAACCACAAAACTCAAAACACGTCACCCCCCCATATTTATTTAGA
>JBBSEL010001064.1:0-2031 GCA_038239755.1 Chloroflexia bacterium
GTGATGGTCGGCAGCCTGCTGGCCGGGGTGGACGAAAGCCCCGGCGAAGTGATCCTGCACCAGGGCGAGCGCTTCAAGGAGTATCGCGGCATGGGGTCGCTGGGGGCGATGAAAGAGCGCGTCTCCAGCCGCGACCGCTACGGCCAGCAGGAAGTGGACGCACTGAGCAAGTTGGTGCCGGAGGGCATTGAGGGCCGCGTGCAGTACAAAGGCCCCCTCGGCCCAATGATCTACCAGCTAATCGGTGGCCTGCGGGCGGGCATGGGCTACGTCGGCGCGCCCGACATCCCCACCTTCCAGCGCCAGACCCGCTTCGTCCGCATCACCTCGGCGGGCCTGCGCGAAAGCCACCCCCACGATGTGGTGCTGACCAAGGAAGCGCCGAACTACGGACGACGGTGACGGAGTGCGGAGTGCGGAGTGCGGAGTGATGCGTGGGTGGAGGATCGATTATGACGAAACTGTTAAGTCAAGCTTTTGGCGAGGCGGCTAAGCTCTCGGAACAGGAGCAGGATGCCTTTGCCCAATGGATACTTGAAGAGTTGGCTCAGGAGCATCATTGGGATCAAGCGTTTGATCGCTCCGTAGATCAACTGGCGCAATTGGCCGCTGAAGCGTTGGCTGAGCATCGCACAGGCCGCACCGCGCTGCTCGATCCCGATGCGCTATGACCTCACGTACAACTGAGCGCTTCCGCAAAGCGTTTCAGCAACTGCCTGAGCCGATCCAGCAGCAAGCTCGTGCTGCTTACCGGCGCTTTAAGGAAGATCCCTACCATCCGGGTTTGCGGTTTCGCCAGATCCACCCGACGCAGCCCATCTATTCGGCAAGGATCAGCCGCGAGTACCGTGCTCTGGGGGTGCGAAGTGCAGATGAGATAATCTGGTTCTGGATCGGGTCTCACGCGGAATACGACAAGCTACTTTCTGAGCTATGAGAGGATCGAGCCCGCCACCACCCGGCGTTCGCCGCTGCTGGTGGCGACGATCAGGGTGCCGTCGTATTCCACGCGCACGGCGGTGCCGCTGACGATCTCGCCGTCGCCGACCTCCACCCGCACCTGGGTGCCCAAGGTGACCAGCGCCGAGGCCCACTCGCTCCAAAGTAGGGCGTAGCCCCCGATTTGCCAGGCGTGATAGCGCTTTTCCGCTTCGAGCAGAATTCGCCCCAGCACGACGGCGCGGTCGGGGTGGGGGCCGCCTAGCTCGTGCTGGAGGCTGGTCGCCCGGTCGCTCAGGTCTAGCGAGGCCGGGTCAAAGCCCACATTCACCCCGAAGCCCATCACCACAAAATCGAGGAACCCGGCGCGGGTGGTACCTTCTGATAGGATGCCCGCCAACTTGCGCCCGTGGACCAGCACATCGTTCGGCCACTTCAGCCCGGCGGGCACCCCCCACGCTTGCGCCGCCCGCATGATCGCCAGGGCCATCAGCATCGTCGGGGCGAACGCCTGGGTCAGCGGCGTTTGCGGGCGCAGGAGCAGCGAGGCCAGGATCGCCCCACCCGGTGGGGCCTGCCAGACGCGCCCGCGCCGCCCCCGCCCGGCCTCTTGCACATCGGCCACCACCAGCAGCCCCTCCGGCGCGCCGCGCTCGGCGGCGGCCCGCGCCAGGTCGTTGGTCGAACGGACCACGGTGTACGTCTCGATGATCTGGCCCAGAGTGCGGGTGGTCAGGGCGGCGCTGATCCGTTCGGGGGTCAGGGGGGCATCGGGCACCGCGCTGCCGGGGGACAGGAACGGGGGATCGGCCTGGGGGTCGCTGGATGACATAATATACCTGCTCACTTCTGCCAGGGTTCCTGGATGGTGTAGGTGGCCTGACCAAAAGCTGCCCACAGCAGGCAGTTTCTTCCATTATACACCACATCCGGCCCCAATAGGGCATCGGGTCTATTTAGTCGGGTCTATTTAGTAACTATCTCAAAATAGATCCAGGATACGTATACTCAGTAGAACCTTTGTGTCAGGAGTAAACGATGTCCAGGATCAAGAAACAAACGAACGAATTGCCTACGATCTGGCGGGTGCCA
>JBBSEL010001065.1:0-2026 GCA_038239755.1 Chloroflexia bacterium
AGGATGGTGACCTGTGGGGGGTTCGGTGTGTCCATTGTTCTATTATAACAGAGGGGGTCGGGGGTCAGGGGCCGGGGGTCAGGGGTCGGGGGTTGGGGGTTGGTGACGAGGGGGTCAGGGATCAGGGATCAGGGATCAGCAAATCTGGCTCCCTCGCTCTGCGGGCAACGGCGGGGGTGAGAGCGAATCTCCCCCACCCGACCCGCCGGCACCAACAACCCTAACTGACCCCTGATCCCCAACCCCCAACGCGAAACCTGGAACCCGGCGGGCCAATATCCGTTATAGTAAGTGACGAGCCGTAACACGCAGCGCCGCTTTGGGCTGCGCGGGGAGCGGTTGGCGGCCCCCGTCTATTCCTCATCCGGGAGAGAGATGACCATGAAGAGTCGTAGTAGGCTGATGTGGGCCGGGGTAGTGGGTACTCTGGTGTGTGGGGTGCTGCTGGCGGGCGCAGGGGCGAGTGCCCCCGTCGCCGCCCAGGATAGCAGCGGGTTTGCCGATCCGGCGTTTCAGGCGGTGTGGGCACGCACCGATGCCCTGGTCGCGAACGGCACCATCGGGCGAAGCTGGTATTGGGGGCCAGGGCCGGGCCAGACGCAACTGGAAGCCTACGCCGAGGCCCCGAACGGCAAGCGCGTGGTGCAGTATTTTGACAAGAGCCGCATGGAGATCAACAATCCCAAGGGCGACAAGGACAGCCCGTTCTATGTCACCAACGGCCTGTTGACCGTCGAACTGATCTCCGGGCAGATGCAGGTGGGCGACCAGGCATTGGTGGGCCGCGCCCCCGCCGACGTGCCGCTGGCCTCCGACGGCGACGACCCGACCGCGCCCACCTATGCCAGCTTCCGCGCGGTGAGCAGCTACCCCGGCCACAGCTATGCCGACCCGCCCTATGACCGCGATCTGGGCTATGCCGTGCGCACGATCACCCGCGCCGGGCAGGTGGGCCACGACGATCGCTTTGTCGCTCCGGCCACCCGCATGGTCATCTACACCAACGGGCACAACATCCCCAGCGTCTTCTGGGACTTCCTCAACGCGACCGGCCCGGTGCAGGTGAACGGGCAAACCCAGACCGCCGCGCTGAACAGCCCGTGGTTCTATGCCACTGGCCTGCCGATCAGCGACCCCTACTGGGCGCGGGTCAAGATCAGCGGGGTCTATCAGGATGTGCTGATCCAGGCGTTCGAGCGGCGCGTGCTAACCTACAACCCGACCAACGCCCCGGCCTGGCAGGTGCAGGTGGGCAACATCGGCCAGCACTACTACCAGTGGCGCTACGGCACGGCCCTGCCGCCACCGCCCGTCCCGCCGGTCCCCCCCAAGCCCGTCCCGCCAACCCCCGTCCCGCCGACTCCGGTGCCACCTCCGCCTCCGCCTGCGGCGGGGCCGAGTTTCGGGGCGGCCGCGGTGTGGGCGCAAACCCTGGGCATCGGCTCCGACGCTCAACTGTTGGGCGACGTGAACGGCGACGGGCGCGCTGACCTGCTGGTCTACTATACCCGCGATGGAAGCTGGTACGTGGCCCTGTCCGACGGCAACCACTTCACCGACTTCCGGCTGTGGGCTACGGGCTTCGGCCAGGTGGGCACCGAACCGCTGCTGGCCGATGTGAACGGCGACGGCAAGGCCGATGCGGTCCTGTGGGTCGCTCGCACCGGCACCTGGTATGTGCGCCTGTCCACCGGCAAGGAGTTCGGCGGGCCGGGCTTCGCCACCCCCTGGCTGGTCAACATCGGCATCGGCTCGACCACGCGCCTGCTGGGCGATGTCAACGGCGACGGCAAGGCCGATGTCGCCGTCTTCTATGGTGTGGTGGGCGACTGGTATGTCGCGCTGTCCGACGGGGCGCGCTTCGGCGGCTTGCAGACCTGGACCTCTGGACTGGGGCCGGGATCGAGCCGCCAATTCCTGGCCGACGTGAACGGGGATGGCCGGGCCGATGCCGTCGCCGGGTACACCGGCCAGGCATCGAGCAGCCCCGGCGAGTGGTGGGTGGCCCTGGCAGCCGACAGCCACT
>JBBSEL010001066.1:0-2014 GCA_038239755.1 Chloroflexia bacterium
AGCCACGGTCCAATTGCCGTGCGCGCCAGGCGGTAAACCAACCCCAGCAGGATGATATCCTGGATGACCGCCGACGGTACATTGCGCGCCAGGGCGTTGACCAACCCCGCGCCGTCATTGATCCTGGTCACCTGATACGCGCCCAGCAGCCACAGGCCACCCAGCACCGCCCCCAGTAAGCCCACGCCGAGGGCGATCCCGGCACTCAGTTCGCGGGGAGCCGCCCGCGCCGCCAGTTCCGTCAGCGGACGATGTTCCACGCCGCGCACATAGAGAGCATAACTGGCCCCGACGACGAGCAGCGCGACGACAATAGCGATCCCGTTCAGCCCCGCGCTCCCCTGCGGGAGAAAAAGACCGAGGAGTTGGATCACGACCTGGGTCACGATTACCCCACCGATGACGAACAAGGTCCCGGTGATCATCCGCACCCAGGGGTTCTGGAGGGTCTGGGCCAGCCAGTCGGGGGCGGCTGCCGCGTGTGTCTGAGCTTTCATAGGGTCCACCTTTCGTAGTAGAGAACCGGGTGATCCGGGTTCGGCCCGGATCACCCCAGTGAAGGGTCAGATTAGCTGGGCATCGGCACTGAGCCGGGCGCGGGGGCGGGCGTGCCTTCGGTAATCGGGGCCACCGTCGGCTTGTAGGCCAGGCGACCGCGGGTGACGACGACGACCAGCAGGGCCACGACGGCCATCAGCTTGAAGGTGAAGAACGCATCGGTGCTGTCGGTGTGGATGAGTTGGGGCACGAACATCGACGTGGCATTGCTCGTGGCATGGACGAGCATCGCAAACAGGATGCTGCCCTTCCCGCTATTGAACAGCCAGGTCCAGACAAAGGTGGAGGCCATGATCGCCAGCGAGTTCGCCACGAAGACACCGGGTCGAAGCCGCCGTCCGCGATTGCACCGGGGATAAAGTACACGGGGAGGTGCCAGACGGCGTGGATAGCGCCCAGGACGAGGCTCGCCACCAGCGGGCCGTACATCCCTTGCAGGCGGGGCAGGGCAAACCCGCGCCAGCCTGGTTCTTCGCCCAGGCCGGGGTAGACCATGCCGAAGGGGATGAGGGGCAGATACGCCGTGAAGAGCAGCGGCCAGTTCTGGATCATGGTGGTGAGCGGGTCGGGGCCGAGCGCCAGGACCAGCCCGCCGAGAAAAACGACCGGGTAGCCGATGATCACCAGCAAATACCAGCCGATCCCCACCCGCCATTGTCCCATCCGCCGGAGCAGTTGTTTCACCCCGGCCTTGCCTTCGGTGATGCCGGTGACGATGAAGGCGGCGGGCATTGGCCCCATGAAGGTCGAGAGCAGGAACAAGATCAACAGCAGTGGCTCCGGCAGTGTGAGCACCCCCCACGCCCGCTGCGACAGCAGGATCGGGGCGATGAACACCCAGGCCCCGGCAAAGGCCAGGATAAAGTAGCTCACGAGGGGGTGCCGCTTGACCCAGTTTACCAGCCCGGCCTGGCCGGGCGAGACGGTCTGGGCGACCGAGGGTTCCGTAGTAGACATTTAGGGTTCCTCCTACCTGTTGTTGTGTAATTCATCAGGCCCGCCCGGTCAGGCCGGGGGGCGGTCAGTCGGCTGGAGGGGGTGACGCTCGGCAGTGTGTGGGTTCCTCCTACCGTGTTGCTGCCTTTAGAATAGCGCCTGACCGGGTGGGTACGCACCCGCCGAAGGGTGGGCGCGTGGATGGGGTGGGGGTGGGAGAATGGCGCATGATCCGGACACGCCGCCCGCCCGTAGACACCTACGGGCGGGCGGCAATGATCGGTGCGGGGGGGGGACGGGTGTTTTAGAGCAGGTTCCATTCGCGGGCGCGGGCCAGGGCCTGGGTGCGGCTGCTCACGCCCAACTTGCTATAGAGGTTGTTGATATACCATTTCACCGTGCTGAGCGCCACGACCAATTGCCCGGCGATCTGGCGGTTGGAGAGTCCCGCATCCAGCAGCCGCAACACCTCACGCTCACGCTCGTTCAATGGCTCGACCAGGGGGGCGGCTCCGGTGGG
>JBBSEL010001067.1:0-2013 GCA_038239755.1 Chloroflexia bacterium
CACCCACCTGCTGGCCCTGACCGCGCTGGGCGCGCAGATCGATGTGGAGCGCACGGGCTACCACATGACCGCCGACCGGCTGCGGGGCACCGAGATTTTCCTCGATGAAGCGAGCGTGACGGCGACCGAGCAGGCGTTGTTGGGGGCGGTGACCGCCGAGGGGACGACCACGATCTTGAACGCCGCCTCAGAGCCGCATGTGCAAGACCTGGCCCACTTCCTCAACGCCCTGGGCGCGCAGATCACTGGCATCGGCAGCAACACGCTGATTATTAACGGTGTGGCGCGCCTGACCGGGGGCAGCTACCGGATTATGTCGGACCACATGGAGGTGGGTAGCTTCATCGGCCTGGCCGCCGTGACCGGCAGCGAACTGCTGATCCGCGATGCCGTGCCGGACCATCTACGGATGACCCGGCTGGTCTTCGGGCGGCTGGGGGTGCAGGTGGAAGTGCGGGGGCGCGATATCCTGGTGCCCGGCGGCCAGGACTTGCGGGTGCAGTACGACGCGCACGGCGGCATCCTCAAGATCGATGATGGCCCCTGGCCTGCTTTCCCCAGCGACTTGCTGAGTATCGCCCTGGTGGTGGCGACGCAGTCAGAGGGCACGGTGCTGGTCTTCGAGAAGATGTTCGAGAGCCGCCTCTTCTTCGTGGACCGCCTTCAGTCGATGGGTGCCCAGATCGTGCTCTGCGATCCGCACCGGGCGGTGGTGATCGGGCGCTCGGCCCTGCACGGCGACCAGATCACCAGCCCCGACATCCGCGCCGGGATGGCCCTGATCCTGGCCGCCCTCTGTGCGCAGGGCACCAGCACCGTCCAGAACATCAACCAGATCGACCGGGGCTATGAGCGCCTGGAAGAACGCCTCCAGGCTATCGGTGCCCACATCCGCCGCGTGGCGTAGCGGGGGTTAGGGGCTGGTGATTGGGGGTTGGGAGTTAGTATTCCTCTGTCTTTTAACCCCATCCCCCTCCCAATAAGCCATACAGATCTGTGGAGGTGTTGGTGACCCCAAACCCAGAGGCATCCGAAGACACGAGAACGGGGCTGTTGGCGAGCCTGGATCGCTTGCTGATGGGCGGCTCTGCGGCCCCCGCTGCTCCGCTGCCCACTTATGCCGACGAGGCGCTGGACAGCGCCCCCGCTGCCCCGCTGGATCCTATCCACTTCGGGACGCGGACAGCCGGCGCTTGTCTAAACTATGTTCCCCTGATCCGGCAAAGCTGGCTGCTCTTCATTCGCCATCCTGTGTTGTGGGCATTAGGCGTGCTACCAGGTACCTCTTATATAAGCACGGTGTTTACGTTCAAACACGGTGATGGGGTAGGTTTGGCCTGTCTCACTCTGGTTGTCTTGTCGGTCTGCTTCGTCTTCTCGACCTTCGGAGAAGCCAGCTTCATTACGATGACCGATCATCTGGCGCGCACCGGCCACCCTTTGCCCCTGGCAACTGTCTGGAGTCGGGCGCGTTCGCAACTCGGACGGCTGATTGTGCTTTTCCTGGGCATCTCACTGCTCTTGATTGTGTTTATCTTGCCGCTGATCGTGATCCCGGCGAACAACCCCTTGCGTGGTGTGCTTACTTTCCTGCTTGCGTATGCTATTGGTGGGATCTACGATCTGGGCTGCCGGGCAGTTGTGCTGGAGGATCGCGCCGCACTTCCAGCGCTCCGCACGGCCTGGGGCTTGATCCGCACCAATCTGGGTCCGGTGCTGCTCATCATACTCATTACCCTGGCGGTTGAGCTAGTTAGACGGGGTGTGACTAATCTTCTGACGGGCGGTTTGGATATGTTGCGGGTGGAGACCATCTTCTCTTCTACTGACTTCCCAGCTGGCCTAGACCCGTTCGCCACGCTGAGCTTCGCAGTTGTCCTGGTGCTAGTGGCGACTCCGTTTGGCGCATTCAGCAGCGTGCTGTGGACCTTGTTTTACCATGCGCGCACCACCGCCCCGCCCCTGCACCCCATTGCCTCGGCGGCCCCGATGGTGCTGCCTCCCACCCTTGAG
>JBBSEL010001068.1:0-2004 GCA_038239755.1 Chloroflexia bacterium
TCGCCCATCGCGGCCACACTGCGCAAAACGCTGGCCCGCGTGCTGGAACAGCCGCCTGCTGTGGTGGCGGCGCTGCCCGACACGACACCGCTGTTCGGCGCGGGGCTGGCGCTCGACTCGCTAACCGGCATGGAACTGCTGGCGGCGGTCCAGGCCACGTTCGGGGTGGACGTGGCGGCAGAGGATCTGAACCTGGACAGCCTGGATACGCTGGGCACGCTGGCAACGTTTATCGAGACACATATCCCCAGCGGGTGAAGCTCGGGGACACAACGGCTTGAGGAGATGCACTGTGTACGATATCCCGAAAGATTTGCTCGATGCGTTCCGCACCGCCCCGACCACTCTGGCGGCGCTGCTCGACGGCTGCACCCAGGAACAGGCGCAGGCGGCGCGGGGTGGCGATGAGAACTGGTCGGTGGTGGAAGTGATCTGCCACCTGCGCGACGCCGAAAGGCGCGGACTGGAGCGCACCCGCGCCATGCGCGACGCGGACAACCCGTTCCTGCCCGCCTTTGATCAAGAAGCCTGGGCGCGGGACCGCAACTATGCCGCCGGGGACTTGCGGGAAGCGTTCACCGAGTACCTCCAGCTCCGCGCCCAGCATATCGCCGCCCTCGCCGCCCTCGCCCCCGCCGACTGGGAACGCCCCGGCCAGCACGAAGAGCAGGGCCAGATCACAATCAGCGCCCACACCCTCCACCTCGTCTCGCACGACTCGGTCCACGCCGCGCAGATCGCTCGGCAGTTGGGGTTGGGAACGACCTAGCGCAGGGTTGTAGTGTATACTGTGGAAAGCGACGTGGTTATTGTACGCTGTGGTAGGAGCACCTTCGATGAACGAGCGGATTGTGATTGATCCCGAAATCCAGCATGGAAAGCCGGTCATCCGGGGAACCCGCGTGCCGGTGGCGCGTATTCTTGGCGGGCTGGCCGGTGGTATGACGACCGAAGAAGTGATGCGTGAGTACGTCGTCAGTGATTTAGACGTGCTCGCTGCTTTAAGTTATGCTACGGAGCTTCTAGAGGCGGATGTGTTCCGGCCTCTTCCTGTCCCGGCGGGATAAGCTGTGCGCTTTCTGATAGATGAGGATTTGCCTCGTTCTACGGCTGAACTCGTGCGCCAACATGGGCATGAGGCAGATGATGTGCGTGACATCGGTTTGCGGGGAGCCAAAGATCCGCAAATTGCCCGCTATGTTCTAGATGAAAAAGCCTGCTTGATTACCGCAGATTATGATTTTGCGGATGTCCGCAACTATCCCCCTGAGCAGTACTGTGGTATTGTTGTCCTCGATACGCCACGCAATGCCACAGCCCGCTATATCAATGACCTGTTGGATAGCTTCTTGCGCCAGGAGGATCTGGTGGCGCAACTGCCGGGAAAGCTGGCGATTGTTGCGCCGGGCCGGGTGCGGATGCGGGGTGCGTAACTACCTCAGCGCTACCCCACCCGCCAGTACACCCCATGATCGCGGTCCATCAGGCCGAAATCGATCAGGCTGCGGCGCAATGAGCAGTGGTCGAAGGCGTAGATTTCCTTCAGGATCGCATCGACTTCGCGCTCGGTGTAGCGGGTGTCGAGCGCGAAGCGCTTGACGATCTCCTTAATCAGATAGCCTTGCTGCTTGAGCTGGTCGGGCCAGGCCAGCACCTCGCTGCCGGGCATAAAGCGGCTCAGGGTCTTTTCGCGGTCACTGAGGACCGGGCGCGGCGCGGCAGGGTGGACCTGATTGGTGATCTGGTGCAGGGTGGTGATCAGGTGGGGGATGTGCCGCAGGTAGGCGCTGCTCAGGGCGACCCGGTGGGGCTGGGGTTCCGCGCCGGGGCGGGGGGCTTGCCACTCCACGATCTCGATCAGGCCCGCGTCGGCCAACTGGCACAGGTCGCGCTCCAGGTTGGCCGCATACTGTTTGAAGTGGGTTTGCAGATCGCGGACGTTCAGCGGCAGCGGGAAGCGCGCCGCCAGCGCCCCGACCAGGGCCAGCCGCCCCGGTGCCGCCA
>JBBSEL010001069.1:0-1991 GCA_038239755.1 Chloroflexia bacterium
CCTTCCAGGCCACGCTTGAACGCGCTGTTGTCGGGCCGGGTGTCGGTGGGCACATCGCCCCGCGCATCGGCCAGCTCCTTTTGCAGCCGGTCGGCCAGCGGTTGCGCCTCGCGTAGGTTCTGCGCCTCGCGGGTCTGGAGTCCGGCCACGAACGCCGCCGACGCCTCCGGGTTGCGGGTATGCAGGTCGGCGATTTGCAGTGCCTGGACCAGCCGGTTCGTCTCGGTGCGTTCCTGACCGAACGAGGCGGCGGTCAGTTCGGCCAGCCGGTCCACCAGCGCCGTCCGCATCGCCTCGGCGGTCATGTTCGGTTCGGCGCTCCAGGCGGCCATCTCGCGGCGGGTGCGGTCGCCCATGAAGGCCGGGAAGAACGACTCGGGGCCGGTCAGCATCAGGGCCACGTCCATGCCCCAGCTTTGCATCGCCGCCCGCAGGCCGGGGGCCAGCGCATCCAGCAACGGCTCCAGCCAGGCATGATCGACCACCGGGGGCAGGTAGGCGGTCAGCCAGGCCAGGTCTTGCCGTCCCCCTGGCTTCAAATCGGCCCGCCAGATCCGCTCGGTGCGCGGGTGGATCTCCACATGAAGCAGGCGGTGCATGAGCAGGCCGACCATCGCCGCCGCACTCACGCCGCTTGCCAGGGCCGCATTGTACTCGATGATCACGCCGCGTGGCCCGCCCGTCATCGTCACCAGCGCCCGCTCGGTGGGCCGCAGGTAGACGTTGCCGCCGGTGTTGCCCGCCAGCGCCAGCATCAGGCCGTTGAACGTGGCATGGAGCGCAGGGTCCTGCAAATCGAGCGGGGACTCGTCGCCCGCGCCCGTGCTGCCCATGTCGCCCTGCCCTAACAGGTAGGCCAGGGTATGCGTGGTGACCCGGCAATAGCGGCAGGGCACCGTTTGCGGGCGGCGGTCGTCCACGGCGATCCACCCAGGACAATGGGCGGTGGGACACTTGACCAGACGTTCGGCGGGGCTGAGAACAGGCATCGGGGTGTACAATACTCCTTGTGCTTAATTTACGTAGGAATCGGGGTGATAGTTACGCACTGCCACCCTCTATTGTACCCGAAAAGGCGGGTGGGTGCCAATTTCACAACGCCTGGCCTACCCGATTCGTAACACCGCCAGGTGATGGATCGCAGACAACGGGGCGATCTCCAACTGCTGCCAGGTCTTGCCTCGGTCGGCGGAGGTGTAGATTGTCCCCGCCCCGGTCCCGGCGTAGAGCCGTTCGCGGCGCACCGGATCGGGGGTCAGGGCCAGGATCGCGGCGGGCGCGCCGGGCACAGGCGTGGCCGCGTCGGAATTCCCGTCCAGGCTGCCGTAAAGAACCCCGTCGCGTACCTCTAGCAGGACCGGGGGCATGTCGCTTTTCATCGCCGGGATCAGCAGCGGCGCGGGCGGCTCGTCGGGGAGGGTGTCGGCGCTTGCTTCCCAGGCGCGCCCGCCGTTCACGCTGATCAGGATCGTCGGGGGATCACCCGCCAGGGCGGCGGTGATGCGGGTCGGCGGGCCGGAGACAGCCCGGCTGGCCCGTACCGCTTGCCCGGCCAGCACATGGTGCGGCGGCAGCCACTCTTTGCTGGTGCCCGGCTTGCTCAAGATAAATAGCCCATCATCGGTAGATGCATAGAGCAAAATCGATTCGGCCATCGTCAACTCTCCTCACTGTCGGTAATGACGCGATACGGAGCCAGGCTCGGCTCCCAATCGGCCCGGTCCAGACTGTAATACTTGACATCCAACTCATAATAGCGGGTATCGCGCTCGAAGATCAGCCCGATCTTCTCCAGCACCCGCTGCGAGGCGACATTCTCTGGGCGGACGACGGCAACAATACGCGGCAAATCCGCCGTCGTGAAGCCGTAGCGCAGGCTGGCGGTGGCCGCCTCGGTGGCGAAACCCTGGCCCCACGCCTCCTGCGCCAGCAGGTAGGCTACTTCCACCTCCGGCGTATTGTCGAGGTGGAACAGCCCGCACTGGCCGATC
>JBBSEL010001070.1:0-1990 GCA_038239755.1 Chloroflexia bacterium
GGATCATCCGGTCAGCGGGGCGCTGTTCATGGCGAGCCTCATCAGTGCCGTGGCGATGCTCTTCCCCTACGGCATCCGCGGCACCAGCGGCCCCCGGCGGCGCACGTTGTGGCTGGGGTGCGCCACGGCGGTGGTCGGGATGAGCCTCAGCGCCGCCGGGCTGGTGGCGAACACGGACGCGCTCTGCGGCCTGGGCTTTCTCGTCGCCTCAGGCGGGGCCTTAGTCTACCTGATCCTCTTGCCTGGCGCGCTCAACACCCGCTACGGCTGGGCCGTCGCCGCGACGGCCTATCAGGCCCAACCCCCTACGCAACAGCGTTGGCAGGCCGGATTGATCATCATCGGGATCGCCGCCGTCGGCCTGGGAGTTGCGGTCACCGGCTCGTTCCTGGGGGGGTTATTCATCGCCTTTGACACGCTCTGCGTCGCCGCCCTGCTGATCAGCCTGCGCCTGCCCGAAGGCACCCCCATGCACAACTCGCCCGCCTACCGCCAGTGGGCGCGCACCCACGGCGAGGCCGGTGCCCGTCGGCGCTACCTCCTGCTCCTCGGCGGCATCACCGCCTTCGTCATCCTGCTCACCTTCGTGCTCTTCGGCCTCGGACTCTGACCCTCTACCCCATTGCGCCCCACCCCTCCCACCCTGTAAAATAAACCCAACCACACAGCACACCGCACATCCCAACATCGCTCACGCATCACGTTTCACGTTTCACGTTTCACGCCCAATCCGCACTCCGGAGGCTTCATGTCCGACTTCGAGACCAATATCGCCGCCCTGCGCGCCGCCCTGGCGGTCAGCCCCAACAACCTGCCGCTCCGGCTCCACCTGGCGAAGGTGCTGGCCGACGGGGGCCGCGCCGCCGACGCGGCGACGGAATACCGCACCGCCCTGGGCCAGATCAAGATTGCCATCGAGGAGCGCCCTGCCGACGCCACCCTCTACGAACAGCAGGCCGAGGTGCAGAGCGCGCTGGGCGATGAGGGCGGCGCGATGATCAGCCAGGGGATCGCCCTGGCCCTGCGCGGCGTCGTCCCCGACAGCACGCCCCGGCCCAAGCCCGCCGCCGACGACCAGCCCCGCCCCGCCGACCCCCCACCCTCCGCCCGTCCGCCCGTCCCCGAAGGGCTGCGCCTGGGCGCACAGGAGGACGAGCCGGGCGAGCCGCTGCCAGAACTGGTCGAACGCCCCGGCATCACCTTTGCCGACGTGGGCGGCATGGAGGCGGTCAAAGAGCGCATCCGCATGGCGATCATCTACCCGTTCCAGCAGCCCGAAGTGTTCGCCGCCTATGGCAAGCGCCCCGGTGGCGGCCTGCTCCTCTACGGCCCGCCCGGCGTCGGCAAGACCTACATCGCCCGCGCTACCGCCGGGGAGGTCGGCGCGCACTTCATCAGCGTCGGCATCAGCGATGTGCTCGATATGTGGTATGGTTCAAGCGAAAAGAAGCTCCACATCCTCTTCGAGACCGCCCGCCGGATGCGCCCGACCATCCTCTTCTTCGATGAGATCGAGGCGCTGGGCGGCAACCGCCTGGACATGCGCCAGCACCACCAGCGCACCCTGGTCAACCAGTTCCTGGCCGAACTGGACGGGGCCGAGGGCGACAACACCGGCCTGCTCATCGTCGGGGCCACCAACAGCCCCTGGCATATCGAACCGGCCCTGCGCCGCCCCGGTCGCTTCGAGCATATCGTCTTTATCCCCCCGCCCGACGAACCCGCTCGGCGCGAGATCCTCCAGTTGCACCTCCACGGCAAGCCCGCCGCCGCCGAGGTCGATGTGGCCCGCCTGGCCCACGACACCGAGGGCTACAGCGGGGCCGACCTCCGTGCCCTGGTCGATAGCGCCGCCGAAGAAGCCCTGCGCGAGGCAATGAAGACCGGCAAGATCGGCCCGCTCACCACCAACATGCTCCTGCGCGCCCTCCGCACCCTCCGTCCCAGCACCGGTGAATGGCTCAGCACCGCCAAAAATTATGCGATTTAC
>JBBSEL010001071.1:0-1989 GCA_038239755.1 Chloroflexia bacterium
CCGCAGCCGTTGGACCTGTGTTTCGGCCCCCCAGCGACCGGCCAGGTGGACCACCTCGCGGATCGCGGCGGGCAGCACCGCCGCCACACTCACGGCGTGCCGGATGTCCAGCGCCGGACCCTCGCCCCGGTGGGTGAGCACGGTCTGGCGGCGGATCATGCCCGTTGCCTCGTCCACGACAAAGGTGATCACGCTCTGAAGGGGCAGATCGGTCGCCACTAAGGTGATCGCCAGCGTGGTCGCCGGGTCATGGTCCCAGCCCTCCAGCGTCCAGCGCACGCGCGCCGCGTGGGGGCCGACTTCGACGGCAGCATCGGCGCGTGAGGCCAGCAGCGCATCGTGAAACAGGTCATCGTCCGCCGCGACGTGCGCCGCCAGATCTGCTGCCGGGCCGAAATACTCGGTGAGCAGCACCCCGGCGCGCAAACCGAGCCGCAGCCGCATCGTGTGCCACTGGAGATCCCAGCATAATGCGGCGGAATCGTATGTCAGGTGCATCCGGCCCTCCCCAGAGTTGCATGAACGTGGTATGATAGACACCTAAGCGGCGTACTGAAACGTTTTAGCCCGGCGTATGCGTGCCTATCATAGCAGAAAACCTGCTTCGTGCCAACCCGCCTGCGCCAGGGCCACCCTGTGGGAGAGCAGGGTGGGCTGCCCGCCGCCGGGCCGCGACCCCTAAGGAGCAGGTGGTACCGGTACCACCCGTAGCAAAATGAGGTGACTGTGGCAACGATCTTCGATATCGCTAAGAAAGCAGGTGTTTCCATCACCACCGTGTCCCGCGCGCTCAACGGGTACAGCGACGTGGGAGAGAAGACGCGGGCACGGGTGATTGCGGTGGCCCGCGAGTTGAACTACTACCCCAGCGCGGCGGCGCGCAGTTTGCAAGTGCGGCGCACTAACACCATCGCCTTCGCTCCGCTGGTGCGGCAACACGCCGAGTCGGAGCCGTTCTTCAAAGAGTTTGTCGGCGTGCTGGCCCTGGCGGCGTTCAAGCACGACCTGAGCTTGCTCGCCCTGGTGGCCGACTCGCCCGCAGAGACCGAGGAGGTCTACCGCGAGGTCGCGGGCACCGGGCGCGTGGACGGGATCATCCTGGCCGATGTGCGGCCCGAAGACGACCGCATCGCCTTGCTCCAGGCGATTGGTATCCCCTTCGTCGCCTTCGGGCGCACCCTGAATTATGCCGATCTCTCCTATCCCTTCGTGGATGTAGACGGGGCCGCCGGTATCCGGGCGATCATGGACCACCTCTATGAACGAGGGCACCAGCGGATCGCCTATCTGAGCAGCCCGTTCAACACTTTCTATGCGCTAGACCGCTATCGGGGCTTCAGCCAGAGCCTGATCGACCGCGATCTCCCGGTAGACAGCCGCCTGGTCAGCCACGAGCTGCAACAGCCGGAGGAAGTGGCCGCTGCCGTCGCGCAACTGCTTGCCCTCCCGGCAGCCGACCAGCCGACCGCGTTTGTCACCGATGGCGACCGGCTGGCCGTCGCGGTCCTCGCCGCCCTCGAACATGCGGGCATCACGGCTGGCGGGGCCCGTGGGCAGGTGGCGGTTACCGGCTTTGATGATCTCCCCTTTGCGGCCTTCCTGCGCCCCCCCCTGACCACCGTGCGCCAGCCGATTGCGGCAGCCTGCGAAACGCTCCTCAGTTTGCTGATCACCCGGACCAAGGGCAAAGAAAACGGCGCACCGGTGGCCGACGAACCGGGGGTGGTCCGGCTCGGCCCCGAACAGATCCTATTGGAACCCGACCTGGTGATCCGAGGCTCCGCATGAACACCCATGATTTAGACGAGCACGTGACCGGGGATCTGGATCGCCCCTTCGCCGTGGCCGGGCGGCGGGCCTACCTGATCGGCCACATGAATGGCCGCTTCCCCGACCTGGGCCACCACCTGCCGGGCGAGATGGGCGGGCTGTGGGCACCACCGCTCAAGCTGGCCGATGGCTTCTGGTTCGGACTGCGCGAACAGACGA
>JBBSEL010001072.1:0-1988 GCA_038239755.1 Chloroflexia bacterium
ATAGGAGGTGCCGCCGCCTGGGTTTGGTCCCGCGCCGCTGCGATCCGGTCATAACGTGGTGTACAACTGTAGGATATGGCTCTGCCCATTGATGTTCGGGTGCCCCTAACGTCGGGGAATCTCCACCATCAATGGGCAGAGCCATATCCTACAGCCTTAAGCCGCTTTATGCCCGGATCTCAGCTTACGCGGAGAATCCAAAGCCGGGGCAGAAGCCAGAGAGTGGCCGACCCCATCCTGTCATCCTGAGCGCAGCGAAGGATCTTGTCGGGGGGCCATGATCGGTGAGGCAACCGCCGCGATCTGTGCGAACAATTCGGCAGCCTGAACAAGATCCTTCGCTGCGCTCAGGATGACAGGATCTTGAAGTTCGCACCTGTGGGATCGCTATATTCTTTCGCTTACGGCCCGCCGTAGGCGACGGTGACGAACTTGGCGACCTGGGCGCGGGTGGCAGAGTTGGCGGGGCGGAAGTAGGCGCGGTTGCCGGGGGGCACGCAGGGTTCGCCCGCGCCGCCGCAGGCGTAGCCGCCGACCACGCCGTTGCGGGCCAACGCCTCGATGTAGAGGTAGAACGTGTCGGTGGTGACCACATCCTCGAAGGTGGGAGCGGGCGGGTAGCCGAGAGCATAGGCGCGGGCCAGGGCGATGACTTTGCTCAATTGCCCCCGCGTGATCGGGTTGCCGGGGCGGAAATAGGGGCGGCTCTGGCTGTCGCACGGCTCGTTGGGATTGGTGCCGCAGGGGTAGCCGTTGATCAGGCCGTGGCTGGAGCCGGTTTCGACAAAGGGGTAGAAGGTATTAGTCGCGGGCACATCGGCGAAGGTGGGCGACGGCGGGTCGGCGAACGGCCACCCGGCAGCGTTCACCACCATCTTCATCAACTGCCCCCGCGTGACGGTGTTGCCGGGGCGGAAGTAGGGGCTGCCGCCCGGTTCGCACGGCTCGTTCGGCCCGCCACAGGGATAGCCGCTGATGTAGCCCGAACAGCCCAACCAGCGCACATAATTATAGAAGGTATTGCCGGAGGGTACGTCGGTAAATTGGAGCGGACAGGGCAGGATCGCCCCCCGGCTGGTGGCGACGAGGCCGCTGTCCAGCCGCGTGCTCAGGTTGTGGGCCAGGTCGTCGCGCAACGGGACGGTGTAGGAGTAGACCGCCAGCCCGTTGCCGCCCGTGGTGGCGCTGAGGACGGTGCGCCCGTCGATCATCGCCTGGAACGGGGCCGGGCTGAAGCCCAGGTTGTCGGCGATCACCACCTGCGTGCTGCCGGTGCTGCTCTCCCAACGCCCCTGCACCTGGCCGGGTAGCGCGGGCGTGCTGCGGAAGAAGTAGATGGCGCTGTAGGCGCGGCGGGCACTGGTCGCCCCGATCATGGTCAACTTTTCGAGCGTATTGTCGCCCACCGGATGGGGCGCGAACGCCGCCAGGGCGACCCCCTTCGCGTTGGCCGTCGTGGTACCGATGGCGCTGCCGTTCACCTGAAGATCGACCCGTTCACCCGCCATGAACCCCTCGCCCACGGCACCCCACGCGCCCGGCACGTTGGAAGGTGCCCGCGCCGTGGTGCCGGTACCATAGGCCGGGGCGGGGTAATCCACCTGCACCGTCTGGCTGGGCAGGTCTTCGCCCAGACGCAGGGTATACACATACGCCGCCGGGACAGTCAGCGCCGTCGTGGTAAACGACCCCTCACCGCTACCCCCCGCCGGAACATGACCCTGCAACACGCCATCGCGCAGCCAGAGCGCGTCCCCATTCGGGGTGAAGCCCGCCCACACCGCCAGCAAGGTGCTGCCCGGCCCCACCCACGCGGGAGCCAGGGCGAGCAACGGCCCGGATGCGCCGCCGGGCGCTGTAGTGTAAGCGGCCACGGCGGTTTGCCCGCTGCTATCCGCCGCCAGCAACGCATGATAGCCGGGCGTGGCTGGGGTGGTGAGGAAGGCGGCGAAGGAGCCGTCCGCCGTTGCGGGAAGGGTCAAGGCCAG
>JBBSEL010001073.1:0-1986 GCA_038239755.1 Chloroflexia bacterium
CAGCCGTAATAAGAGATCAATTAACTCTTGCCGACTTTGGGGGTTCAACAGTCTCATGTCAACTCCTTTTTCGGTTCAGGCTAACAGCATAGCTCTGGCTATTGTGTGTCCAATTATACGCGACGCATAAGTAGAATTCAACGGCGGGAAGGAATGTTGATCAAACACCTGCGCCAACACATTCCTTGCGAAACTGTCACCGCCCCTTCCTTACACAACGCCCGCCACCGATACCCCGCCGATAGATTTCCTGCTATACTAGAGACGACCGCGCCGCGCACGGCGGGGCACCACCCCGGCCACGGGAGTGGTATAATGGCAGCCAAGACCAGCGAGACGGGATGAGACTGGAACCTGATCATCTGGAGGGAAACCAATGGAGGACGAGGAACTCTGGACCGAATCCACCAACACTGACGGGAGCGACGACGAATTTATGCCCGACCCCAGCCCCGACGACCTGGGCGACGGTGGGGGGATGGCAGACCCTGGCAGCCGCGACCTGGGCGACACACGCGGGCTGGGGCAGCATGTGGGGGTGAATGACCGCCCGCATGGCCCCGATTTTCCGTTTGTGAGCGTGCCGACGCTCAGCCCGGCGGTGTTTGAAGCCTGGCTGCGGGCGCGGCATAGCCCGATCCTGGATGAGGCCCCGGCCCTGACCTATTACCGCGCCGCGATGAGCAAGGGGATCAACCCCGGCGTGGCGCTGGCCTTCTTCCACCACGAGAGCCAGTGCGGCACCGACACCTCGATCATCCCGGCGGGCACGCGCAACTGGGGCAATTTGCGCCCGCGCACCGATGGCGGGCTGGGACGGGGCACGCGCAAGGTCAACACCAGCGTCGGCGTGTTCCGCGGCTACAATAGCTGGGTGGACGGCCTGCTCGATTGGTGCGACCTGTGGTACCTGTCGATCTACAAGGGCAAGTCGATCACCGAGGCGCTCCAGATCTACGCCCCGTCGGGCGACGGCAACAACCCGCACGGCTACGCCAATACCGTGCTGACCCTGCTCAAACAGTGGGACCAGCAGAGCGGCGACTTCGACATCCCCGGCGACGGCAATACACCTGCCCCGGCCCCCACGCCCGCGCCCCCCCCCATGCCTGCCGATGTGCCGTTGCTCGGCGCACCCAGCATCCCGGTGGAGATGTTCACCAAGGCGTTGAGCGACGCGGGCAGCCCGGCCTTGCAGGAGGCCGACGGGGCCGACCTCTTCACCATGTGCGTCAACAACGGGGTGGACCCCGCCGTGGCCCTGGCCTTCTTCGGCCAGACCAGCCAGTATGGCACCGTCCCCGGCGCTGCCGAGCGCAAGAACTGGGGCAACCTGTGGGATGCCCAGGCCAATACATTCGGCACCTATGGCGCGTGGCGCGAGGGGCTGGCCGACTGGCTGCACCGCGTGCAAGGCCCGGCTTACACGGCGGGTGGCCCGCCGACCGTCACCCGCATGGTGCCGATCTATCGCGGCCCAAACGCGCAGAACCCCGACAACGCCACCTACACCCGCCAACTCCTGGACCGGATCGCTACCCTCGCCAGCAGCCCCCGCGACCTGGGCTTCGAAGCGAGCACCCGCGATCTAGGCTCCGGCGGTGACGCGGGCAGCCGCGACCTCGGCGGACCAGGCGAGCCACCCCACAGTGCCGACTACATGGTGCGGAGCCGCCCGACGATCAGCCCGGCGTTGTTCGCCCAGATGCTGGAAGGCTACCAGAGTCCGGCCTTGCGCGATGCCCCGGCGCTGGATTATTATATGGCGGTGATGGACACCGGGATCAACCCGGCCCTGCCACTGGCCGTGTTCGAGCGCGAGAGCGGTTGCGACACCGATCCTGACAACCTGCTGACCAAGGCCGAGGCCAAGAACTGGGGCGGTATGCGGGTCAACCCCAACGGCAACCGGGGCCGCGCCGCAGGCACCGTCCAGACCCCGGCGGGAGCCTACCGCGCCTACACGTCCTATTTGGACGGGCTGCA
>JBBSEL010001074.1:0-1986 GCA_038239755.1 Chloroflexia bacterium
CAGGAGTAGTAGGCTCGCCCACGAACAGCGAGCGGGGGATGGTGGAAGCCCCGCCGGGCATCCGACCTAGCGTCGGGTGAATGGGCCGAACTCGCCTGGGAGCCGCGCCGGGGAAGCGGAGGGAGGCCCTCCGTGGTAGTCGGGGCCGGGATCGCACCCGATACAGTGCGCTGAAAGAGGGTGGCTGCCGGGCGAACGCTGGCGGGCAGCGGCCAATCAGGGTGGTACCGCGGAAGGTGTGGCCTTTCGTCCCTGGCTGAGGATCAGCCATTGGGGCGAAGGGCCTTTTTGTTGCCACTTTGCCCCGCTGCGGAGCGTAACATACAGGGGACCCGCTGAGAGAGTTCCATGTGTTTCATGTTTCTCCGCCCCGGTGTGGCAGGGTGGGCACTGCCGGGGGCGGGCACGCGATGGAGCGTCAGGCGATGCACAACGACGACGGGTTTGAAATGCTGAGTTATGGCCGGGCGGCTGCCGTGGCCGGGGAACGCGACGAAGCGCGCTATTACCTGGAGGCGGCGCTGCGGCGCGAGCTGGATCCCACCGATCAGGTCGAGGCGTGGTACTGGCTGAGCCAGATGACCGACGACCGGGCCGAACGGCGGGATTGTCTGGAGAACGTGCTGGCGATCCAGCCCGGCCACGGAGCGGCCCGGCGCGACCTGGCGATCCTGGACGGGCGGCTGCAGCCCGACGAACTGGTCGATCACCGCCAGCCCGTCGCCCCGGTGGTGCCCGCCGCCACCGTCGCGCCGGACGAGGTGCGCCACTATTTTTGCACGCAATGTGGCGGCAAGATGGCCTTTGACCCGCCACGCAGTGTGCTGCGCTGCCAATCATGCGGCTACCAGATCGGCGCACAGGACCCGCGCATTGTGGCCGGGGGCGGGGTGGCCCCGGTTGGGACGGTGGCCGAGCAGGATTGGCTGCGGGCCGTCCACACCGAACGCGGCCACCGCTGGGAGTTGCCGATCGCCCGCACACTCCATTGCCAGGCGTGCGGCGCGGTGGTGACGCTGTCGCCTTCGCGGGTCAGCGACACCTGCCCGTTCTGCGCCTCGGCCCATGTGGTGGAGAGCGCGGCGGGCCACGACTTGATCGGGCCGGAAGGGGTGATCCCGTTCGACTTCCCGGTCCACGCCGCGCTGGAGCACGCGCACCACTGGCTGGCGGCGCAACGCTTCCGCCCCGGCGATCTGGATGCGCGGGCCACGTTCACCCACCCGCGCCCGATCTACCTGCCGTTCTGGACGTTCGACCTGAGCGGCTCGATCAAATGGGCGGGCTATATCGAAAAGGAAACAGTGGGGCGGCAGCGGGTGCGGATGCCGGTGGATGGGGTGATTCTGGCCGATTGCGACGACCTACTCGTTCCGGCCACCAACTCGTTGCCCGCCGACCTGTTGGGCGGGCTGCTCTACGACACGCGAGCAGCACGGCCCTATTCGCCCGACCTGCTGGCCGACTGGCCCGCCGAGATCTACCGCATCCCGGTGGCCGATGCGTCGCTCCAGGCGCGGGAACTGGCCGAGGCGAAGGACATCGCCGACCTCCGTAAAGGGATCGCGCCGGGGATTATCGAAGAGGTTAAGGGCGTGACCGTGGACCGCAACGGCTTGCTGGTCCTGTCCTACAAACTGTTGCTGGTGCCGATCTGGGTCACCGAATATGGGTATCATGGTGAGCACTATCCCTTGCTCATCAACGGGCAGAGCGGGCGCGGGCATGGCAGCGTCCCCCGCAACGCCGTCCGCCAGTTGTTAAGCGGGTTGTTTGGTCAAGATTAGCGAGGCAAGGATGAAGGATGAATTAAAAAGTAAGAAAGACGAAAAGAGCGAAGCGCCTATCGCACGGCACTCTTTTCGTATTCATACTTCATCCTTCTTAATTCATCCTTTCCAGAAAGGAGGGTGATTATGGCAACCGAATATTTCGGGCCACCCGGCGGCGAAACGCCGCCCGACCGGCCCACCGAGCGGTTGCCCC
>JBBSEL010001075.1:0-1980 GCA_038239755.1 Chloroflexia bacterium
AAGCCGCCACCGCACTGGGCCTGCTAGGGGACACCCGCGGGATGGGCATTCTCCAGGACACCCTCGCCAACCCAACCGAAACCGACTATGTCAAAAGTCTGGCCGCCGAAGCGCTGGCGCAATTGAGCAATGAGCAATGAGCAGCGAGTAGCGAGGGATCAGGGATCAGGGATCAGAATACACAATACGCAATACGCAATACGCAATACGAACTCACGCATCACGCATCATCCCCCATCACGCCCTATCCCCTATGTTATAATACCCCCATGTGTGGCATCGCAGGCAGCTATAATCGGGACGGGGCGCCGGTGGACCGGGAGACGTTGGGGCGGATGGCCCAGGCGATCCGGCACCGGGGGCCGGACGGCGACGGGTTCTATGCCGAGGGCGGGGTGGGGCTGGCCCACCTGGCGCTGCGGATCATCGACCTGTCCGACGCGGCGCGGCAGCCGATGACTAATGAGGACGAGCGGCTGTGGCTGGTCTTCAATGGCGAGATCTACAATTACCGCGAGTTGCGGCCCGAACTGGAAGCGCGAGGGCACCAGTTCCGCTCCCATTCGGACAGCGAGACGATCCTCCATGCGTATGAAACCTGGGGGCCGGACTGCCTGCAACGCTTCAACGGGATGTGGGCGTTCGCGCTGTGGGACCGGGCGGCGCGGCGGCTGTTCCTGGCCCGCGACCGGATGGGGATCAAGCCGCTCTATTACTGGTGGGATGGGCAGCACTTCGCCTTCGCCTCCGAGATCAAGGCGCTGTTGCAACACCCGCTGATCCGGGTGCAGCCCGACGGCGCGGCCATTGCCGAGTATTTCCAGGCGATGCACCTCAGCGGCGATCACACCTGGTTCCAGGGCATCCACCGCCTGTTGCCCGGCCACTACCTGACGGTCGGCCCCGATGGCTTGCAGATCGCCCGCTACTGGGACCTGCCCGCCGAGGAGGACGCGCCCGGCCTGCGCTCCGAAGCCGATTATATTGAGGAAGTGCGCGCCCTGCTCGACAGCGCCGTGCAAATCCACCTGCGGAGCGATGTGCCGGTGGGGGCGCACCTCAGCGGCGGGGTGGACAGCAGCGCCATCGTCGCCCTGATCAGCCGCCACCTGCCCGACCGGGTGCAGACCTTCTCCGGCGCGTTTGCCGAGGGACCGGCCTACGACGAGCGGCCCTATATCCATGCCGTGGTCAACCGCTATCATACCGATCACCACGAGGTGGTGCCCACCTGGGAAGAGCTGCCCGCTACGCTGCCCCGGCTGGTCTGGCACCTGGACGAGCCGGTGGTGGGGGCGGGGGTCTTTCCGCAGTGGAACGTCTGCCGGATCACGCGGGCGGCAGGGGTGATCGTCGTCAACGGTGGGCAGGGCGGTGACGAGTTGTTCGGCGGCTACTACGGCTACATCCCGGCCTATTTACGCAGCGTGCAGCGGGCACTGCGCCGCCATCCCTCGCTGCCGCTGGCCCTGACCCTGGCCGGGGATAGCGCCCGCGTAGCCCTGCGCCCCAACCTGCGCGCCGCCGCCCTGGGGGCGATCCGCACCGGGCGACGAGGCCGCCTCCAGACCGATGCCGCCGCTGCTCTCCCGCCCTTCTTCGGCCCTGCGCTCCTGAATATCGAACGCGGCGTGCCGAGTGGGGAGGACACCTCATTCAATCCGCAACCCGCAATCCGCAATCCGCAATCGCCCCTGGGCGCGGCCCTGGCCTACGACCTCCAACACTACCTGCCGGGGCTGCTCCAGGTAGAGGACCGGACCAGCATGGCCTGGGGGCTGGAGTCGCGGGTACCGCTGCTCGACTACCGGCTGGTGGAACTGGCGATGCGGATCCCCGCCCCGCTGAAGTTGCGCGGGCTGGAAACCAAGCGGATTTTGCGGCGGGCGGTGGCCGACCTGCTGCCCCCGATGGTGGCCGCGCGGCGCGACAAAAAGGGCTTCCCCACGCCGATTGACCGCTGGTTCGCCGGGCCGCTTG
>JBBSEL010001076.1:0-1978 GCA_038239755.1 Chloroflexia bacterium
GGGGCCGTCTTGCCCATCCTCCACCTCAACGGTTACAAGATCGCCGGGCCGACCATCTGGGGGCGCACCTCGGACGCTGACGTGCAGGCGCTGCTCACCGGGTGCGGCTATGATGTGTACTTTGTCGAGGGCGACGACCCGGCGCGGGTCCACCAGAAGTTCGCTGCAACGCTCGACGCCTGCTATGCCCGTATTCGCAGCATTCAGCAGGAGGCCCGCCGCGACGGGGTCCACGACCGCCCCCGCTGGCCCGCCATCGTCCTGCGGACCCCCAAGGGCTGGACTGGCCCCAAAGAAGTGGGCGGCGTGCCTGTCGAAGGCACCTTCCGCGCCCACCAGGTGCCGCTGGGCGACGTGCTGCACAAACCCGGCCAGTTGGAAGAACTGGAAGCGTGGATGCGCAGCTACAAGCCCGACGAACTGTTTGACGAGAACGGGCGGCTCATTGGTGAACTGGCGACCCTCGCCCCGCGCGGGCAGCGCCGCATGGGAGCCAACCCCCACGCCAACGGCGGCAAGCTGCTGGAAACCCTGCGCCTGCCCGACTTCCGCGAATACGCGCTCGACGTGCCCCAGCCCGCCACCATCCGCGCCGAGTCCACCCGCCAGCTCGGCCTATTCTTGCGCGATATCTTTGTCAACAACGCGAAAGAGGCCAACTTCCGCCTGTTCTGCCCCGACGAGACCAACTCGAACCGCCTGGGCAGCGTGTTCGATGTAGAAACCCGCTGCTTCGTCGGCCCCATCCTCTCGATCGATGACCGGGTGTCGCCGGAGGGCCGGGTGATGGAGATCCTCAGCGAACACAACTGCGAGGGCTGGTTGGAAGGCTACCTGCTGACGGGTCGCCACGGGCTGTTCGCCACCTACGAGGCGTTCGCCATGGTCTCGGCCTCGATGACGGTGCAGCACACCAAGTGGATGGAAGAAGCGATCAACCTGCCCTGGCGCGAGTCCATCGCTTCGCTGAACATCCTGCTCACCTCCACCTGCTGGCGCAACGACCACAACGGCTTCAGCCACCAGGGGCCGGGCCTGATCGATGTGATGCTCTCCAAGCGCGGCACGATCTCGCGCATCTACCTGCCGCCTGATGCCAACTGCCTCCTCTCGATTGCCGACCATTGCTTCCGCAGCCGCAACTATGTCAACCTGATCGTGATCGACAAACAGCCGCAGCTCCAATGGCTCTCCCAGGAGGCGGCTATCGTCCATTGCGAAAAAGGCGCGTCGGTCTGGGACTGGGCCAGCAACGACAACGGCGAGGAGCCGGACGTGGTGCTGGCCTGCGCGGGTGATGTAGTGACGATGGAGACGGTCGCCGCCTCCTGGTGGCTCCGCAAAAACGTCCCCGAACTGAAGGTGCGCGTGGTCAACGTGGTGGACCTGATGACCCTGTCCCCGCCCGCCGTCCACCCCCACGGGATGCACGAAACCGACTTCGTCAACCTCTTCACCGCCGACAAGCACGTCATCTTCGCCTTCCACGGCTACGCCCGCGCCATGCACCAGATCCTCCACGGACGGGTGAACCCCGACCGCTTCCATGTGCGCGGCTTTATCGAGCAGGGCACGACAACGACCCCGTTCGATATGCTGATGCTGAACAAGGCCAGCCGCTTCGACCTGATCAACGATGTGGTCAACAATGTGCCCAAGATGCGCCAGCGCCGCCCGGAGGTGAACGACCTCTGCGACCGCCTGATCGCCCAGGCCCGCGCCTACTCGCTGGAACACCTGGAAGACCCCCCCGAAATCAGCAATTGGGTGTGGACCGACTAACCCTCACCTGCCCCGGCCCGGTGGGGTACCTGTCGCACCGCCGGGCCGGGATCATTCATATAGCGGCGGTTGCCTGATCGCAATGCATAAGCGACCCTCGATCTTGCTGTAGGGGCGTCTGGCAAGACGCCCTGGTGGGGAATCCGATCTGTTGGCTTGGCCCTTTCCTGACGGCGGCAGCAACGGGGACTCCCCA
>JBBSEL010001077.1:0-1967 GCA_038239755.1 Chloroflexia bacterium
CATCCTGAGCGCAGCGAAGGTAGGCTCAGCGGTCCGAGGTGCTGAGGTGAACAACGGAGGCTTCGTCAGCACTCGTGCCGCCCCAACAAGATCCTGCGCTGCGCTCAGGATGACAGCCTTGGATGTGGCAGCAGATCTGGGTACCCAGGACAAGCGGATTTCTGTTTTCTGACTGCTGATTTCCCGCACGCTGGGGCGTTCTGGTAACAAGGCGGCGGCGTATGCTATAATCGGAGGAGCAGGTGGGGGCAATCGGAGACCCGCGCGACCACAGCCCCGCCGCGGACGAGGGAGAATTCGCTAATGTCAAACCGTCGCAATCAACAACGGGCCATCATGGGCCTGGGGGTGCTGGCCGGGGCCGCCCTGGTGGGGGCCTACGCCGCCAATCGCCGCCGGGTCTACACCCGCACCGGCGCGCCGCCGATGATCCACTGGGAACGGGCGCGCCGCATCGCCGTGCAAATGAACCCCGAAACCGGGGCCACCGCCGAATGGCACGCCAGTTGGGCCGCCTACTACACCGACCTGGTGCGCCGCTGCGAACCGCTGATCACCGAGGTCATGGGCCAGCCGTTGCCCCAGCCGGTGCAAGAGATCGCCGCCTTCAGCCGCGCCGAGTGGGTGGATGCCAATATCCGCAACTTCCAACTGCTGTTCTCCCCGCTGGAAGACCTGCACCGGGCCAGCTTCCGGGGCGACAACCTGGCCGATGTGGTGGTGGGCGAGGCCAACCAGGCGATGGTCAGCGCCGAACTGGGCATCTTGCTGGGCTACCTGGCCCGGCGGGTGCTGGGGCAATACGACCTGAGCCTGCTGGGGCGCGAACCGGTGACCAGCGCCGGGCGGCTCTATTTTGTCGAGCCGAACATCGGCGGCGTGCAGCAAGAGTTGGGGCTGGATGTCGAAGAATTCCGGCTGTGGATCGCCCTGCACGAGACCACCCACGCCTTCGAGTTCGAGGCGTATCCCTGGCTGCGTGCCCACTTCAACAGCCTGATCGAAGACTACTTCAAGCTGATCGTGGAAGACATGACCATGCTGCGGACCGGCTTCGGCGGGGTGGGCAGCGTGATCACCCGTGCCCGCGAGAACCTGTCGAACGGCGATAGCTGGATCGAAGCGGTGATGACCGACGACCAGCGGTCCCTGTTCGACCGGCTCCAGGCGTTGATGGCCGTGGTCGAGGGCTACAGCAACTATATCATGAACACCGTCGGTGAGCGGCTGCTGCCCAGCTACGAGCATATCAAGGAGCAGTTCGAGGCCCGCGCCGCCCGGCGCAGCCCCGCCGAGCGGCTCTTTATCCGCATGACCGGGCTGGCGCTGAAGATGGAGCAATACCGCCTGGGCGAGACGTTCATCAACGAGATCGTGGCCCAGGCTGGGGTCGCCACCGCCAACCGGATGTGGGAAGGCCCAGCCTTCCTGCCCACGCTGGCCGAGTTGCGCAACCCCCCCGCTTGGTTGGCCCGAATCGAAAAGGAAGAAGGATAAATTAAAAAGGAAGAAGGGAGAATACGCCGTCTCCCTTCTTCTGTCGCCTTCATCCTTCATCCTTCATCCTTTAATATAATGGGAGGCTACGATGGACGAGAACCGCGAGACCGAGCATCCGGTGCCGGACCTGGAAAACCCGGAAGCCTACGCGACCAGCGCCAACCCCGGCGGGCACCAGCTCATCCCCGACCTGCACAATGACCGCTACCGGGTGCAGGAAGTCGCCAACTTGCTGGGCATGAGCGTGGACATGATCCGCCATGCAGTACAGCGCGGGGAGTTGAAGGCCGACCATATCGAGCACGAAATCACCTACATCCACCGCGACGATCTGCTGGCCTGGCTGCAAAGCCGGGGGCCGGGGCTGTAAGCGCCGGCCCCGCCCAAGTGGATTGATTCTTGCTCCTACCGGCACGAGTGTTTCTGGTTGAGGCCGCACCTGCCGGCCCGTGTAGACCAGCCAGGCA
>JBBSEL010001078.1:0-1966 GCA_038239755.1 Chloroflexia bacterium
GATCCTGCTCAAACCCGGCCCCTTGACCCCGGACGAGCTGGCGATTATGCACCGGCATCCGGTGTATGCCTACGAGCTGCTCAGCCCAATCGCCTTCCTGCGCCCGGCGCTCGACATTCCTTACTGTCATCATGAGCGCTGGGACGGGCTGGGCTATCCGCGGGGGCTTGCGGGAGTAGAGATCCCGCGCGCGGCGCGCATCTTTGCCGTGGTCGATGTGTGGGATGCCCTCTGCTCGGACCGTCCGTACCGCCGCGCGTGGCCCGAGGCGCAAGTGCTGGCCCACATCCAGGCGCTCGCCGGGATTAATTTCGACCCTGACGTGGTCGGGGCGTTCCTGCGCATGGCCCCGCGCCACGACTATTCAGGAGGAGACGCTAAGGGTTCATAAAAGAATAAGTTCCCCCACGGGGCCGGGGGCGAGAGCTGCCGCGCGGGGATAGATGGTATAGTTCCAAGACGGACAGACGCTATGGGCCGTGATCTGCAAGTTCGCCATCTCCTCATCCCGGATCTTCACGCCGAGCGGATACACGGTGGTCACCCGCTGCGCCGTCACCGTCAAGCCCGTGCTGGTCGTGGTGTCGCGGATGTAGCCCAGCAGCAGCTCCCAACTCCGCAACGGGCACCTCGCCCCCGTCTTGCTGATTTCACTGAACAGCCGATGTTCGATCCAATTCCACTTCGAGCAGCCCGGCGGATAGTGGCACACCGTGACTTGCAGCCTAAAGCGATCCGCTACTTGTTCCTGCAACTTGGCTTTCCAGACCCGCGACCGACTGCTGTTGCTACCCCCGCCATCGGCTGCAATCAGCAACCGGGTCGCCCCGGGGTAATACTGCGGCAGCACGTCGGCACACCAGGCGGCAATATTGTCCACCGCGAATTGCGCCGTGTCCGCCGAGGCCCCCACATACACGCTGCCCGCATTGCGCGTCAGGTCATAAATCCCGTAGGGCACCGCCCGCCCGAGCGCGTCCTGCGGGAAGTCATGGTCGTTGACCCATTCCGGGGCCGTGCCCCAGGTGCATCCGGCTTGCTTGAAGTCGCCAATCAGTTCCTTCTTCTTGGTATCCACACTGATCACCGGTTGCTGCCCTTCCAGGTGGGTGGCCCGTTGCTCTTGGATATGGCGAAATTGGCGGTCCCGGTCGGGGTGGGTGGCCCCGCACAGTTGCTTGCGATTGCCGCGCAACCGGTAGTCGTGCGCTTTGAGCAGGCGGCTGATCACCGGCAACCTCAGGGAGTGCCCCTGCGCGCGCAGCCGCGTTTGGATGTCGGGCAGGCGGCAATTCAGCCACTTCTCGGCGCTCATCGGGTCGCCGGCGGTGTGCGGGGCGACGATCTCCAGGAGCGCGGCGCTTACAGCCGGATCTTTTTTTCAGTCGGGGGCCGGCCGCTGCCGGGGCGGCGCTGGCGCTCGAGCGGCAGGTCGGGCAAGCCGGCGGCGAGTTCGGTGCGCCCGCGGCGAATGGTATCGGTGTCCAGGCCGGTGATGCGCGCGAGTTGACGCTCACTGGGCGCCGCGGAGCTCTGGGCGAGCAACCCCACGTACCAGCGGCGTTGCGGCTCGGTGAGGCGACTGAGAAACAGATTCATCTGGGAATGTTGCTGCTGGGTGTGGGGATCGGTCTCCGCCTGGCAGACGGCACAGGCACACTGGTGGACAGCCGGGAGTTCAGTAGACATGGGCGTACCTCCGTGCAAAGTTACCCCTAGTATACCCTATTGGGGGAACTTATTCTTTTATGGACCCTTAGCGGCTGCCGGTCGCCGAGCCGGACGAGTGGGCGGCGGGCGGGGACCGTGCGCGGACACCCGGGATCGGGCCGCCCGGCGCCCCCACCCCCGTCGTAGGGGCCGCCCTGCGTGGCGGCCCCATGCGTATCAAGTTAACGGCTTGGCCCCCGGCGGCCCGGCGCGGCGACGAACCTAACCCCCCCTACCCCCCCTTCCCGTCGCGGGA
>JBBSEL010001079.1:0-1961 GCA_038239755.1 Chloroflexia bacterium
AAGATCGAGGCGGCGGGACGATTAGTACCCTGCTTGAGACAGCACTATGACCTCGCCCACCGGATTGGGTTGGCAACCCTGGTGCGGCTATTAGAGGCGACGACTCGCCCGCAAGGAGACGATCGATGAACTCATCAATTAGCCTGGTGATCGTGGTTGTGTTGGTGGGGTTCATGCTCTTTCGTCGCGTCCGCAGCCTGACCAGCCGCCAGAAGATCAGCCCGGCCCCGATGCTCTTGCGGATGGGGATTTTCCTGGTGCTGGGGGTGCTGGTCCTCCTCTTCGCCCTCGCCCAACCGCTGATCCTGGGGAGTGCGGCGCTGGGGCTGACGGTGGGTGTCGGGATCGCTTGGCTGGGGTTGCGGCTGACCCGCATCGAAACCCTGGCCGATGGGGTCTATTACACCCCGAACAAGTATATTGGGTTGGGTGTGTTCGGCCTCTTCCTGCTCCGCATCGTCTATCGGCTGGCGCTCACCGCCCCGGCTGTCGGAGCCTTGCCGACCCAACCGGGCACCAGCCCAACAGCCACGATCCTGGCCCAGTACAGCAGCGACCCCCTGACCACTGGCGTCTACTTCCTCCTCATCGGCTACTACGTCTGGTATTACGGAGTGCTCCTGTTCCGCTTCCGCAATACCCTGGCGGCGTGAAACGTGATGTGTGAGGCGTGAATACGAAGGGCCGGGAAGTGTTTCACTCCCCGGCCCTTTTCGCTATCACGTTTCACGTTTCACGCATCAGACGTGCTTCAAATACTCCCGGATCATCAGCGCCACCGTCGCCCCCTCGCCCACCGCCGACGCGGCCTGCTTGGTGCTGCCAGCACGCACATCCCCGGCAGCAAACACCCCCGGCAGCGTGGTCTGCAAGTCCAGTCCGGTCTTGACGAAGCCCTGGCTGTCGCGGTCGATGTCGTCGGGGAGGAAGCCGCTGTTCGGGCGCAGGCCGACGAAGATGAACACGCCCGCCGGGGTGATCTCCTCGGTCGCCCCGCTGGTCTTATCGCGAAGCATCACAGAGCGCAGGTGCTTGTCGCCTTTGAACTCCTCCACCGTGGTGTTGTAGCGCACGGTGATTTTTTCGTTCTCGGCCACTTTTTGCTGCACGATCTGGCTGGCGGTCAGGTGTGGCCCGCGCACCAGCATGGTCACATGGTTGACGAAGCGGGCCAGGAAGATCGCTTCTTCGCCCGCGCTGTTGCCGCCGCCGATCACGGCCACGTCCTGCCCCTTGTAGAACGGCCCGTCGCAGGTGGCGCAGAAGTGGATGCCGGAGCCGATGAACTGGTCCTCGCCCGGCACGTTCAGCCGCAGGTAGGTGGAGCCGGTGGCGACCACCAGCGCCCGCGCCCCATACTCGGCCCCGTCGGCGGTGTGGACATCGCGGCTGCTGCGCCCGTGGGTCTGGATGCTCGCCACCTCCTGCGCCCGCAGGATCTCCACCCCGAAGCGGCCCGCCTGCTCGGCCAACCGGTCGGCCAGTTCGCCCCCGCCGATGCCCTCCGGCCAGCCGGGGAAATTGTCCAGCCGTTCGGTCACCCCGGCCTGGCCGCCGACCCCGGCGCGCTCGATGATCAGCGTGTCCAGGCCCTCGCGGGCCAGGTAGATCGAGGCCATCAGCCCCGCCGGGCCACCGCCGATGATGACCACGTCATAGAACGGGCAGCGCGCCTTCAGCGAGAGGCCCAACTTGGCCGCCAATTCCGCATTCGACGGCTCGATCAGCACGTCGCCGTCATCGAACTGGAGCGTCGGCACGCTATGCCCTCCGTCCTGCACCTGCTCGATAAAGGCCAGTCCGTCCGGGTCGCTCTCCACATCCACCCAGTTATAGCGCACGCGCTGCTCCCCCAGGAATTGCTTGGTGCGCTTGCAATCCGAACACCACTGGGTACCATATAACGTCAAACCTGCCATGTGCCTGCGTTCTCCTTGTTGACTAACATCTACGCGCTCCAC
>JBBSEL010001080.1:0-1958 GCA_038239755.1 Chloroflexia bacterium
CGTCTACGGCGCGTTTTTCGGCTATGCCCCGATCTTCGGTGCCCAGCCACAGTTGGGGTTCGATAGCCCGATCCAACTGATCTATTACGCCATCCTGGGCGTGATCTGCGGCCTGGTCGGCATCCTCTATTCGCGCTCATTCTACGACATCACCGCCTTTTTTCACCGGCTGCGAATGCCGCGCTGGCTGAAACCGGCGCTGGGCGGGCTGCTGGTCGGCGCGCTGGGCCTGCTCATCCCCGGCGCGCTGCATATGGGCTACGGCTGGGTGCAGATCGGCATGACCCAGCAATTATTGAGCCTGCCGCTGTGGGTCGTGCTGCTCTTGCCCTTCGCCAAGATCCTGGCGACGGGGCTGTCCATCGGATCGGGCGGGTCGGGCGGCATCTTCGGGCCGGGCATGGTTGTGGGCGGGATGCTGGGCGCGTCATTCTGGCGGCTGGGCGAGGGCGTGCTGCCGCAAATGCCGCACAGTCCCGCGCCGTTTGTCATCATCGGCATGATGGCCTTGTTCGGCGGCATCGCCCATGCGCCGCTGGCGGTGATGCTGATGGTGGCCGAGATGACCGGCAACCTGTCGCTGCTGGCCCCGGCGATGGTGGCGGTGGCGATTTCGACTGCGCTGGTGGGCAACAACACGATCTACAGCAGCCAGTTGCCCGACCGGGCGCACGCCCCGGCCCACCGAATGCGCTTCAGCTTCCCGCTGTTGGCCTCCCTACTGGTGCGCGACACGATGCGCCCTACCCATCCCACCATCGCCGCCTCAGCCCTGGTCAGCCAGGCGCAAGCGCTGCTCGACGAGACGGACGCCGCCGGGTTGATCGTGCTGAACGAACACGGGACCCTCTATGGGGTGCTGACCCGCGCCCAGGTGCAGGCGATCCCGGCGGCGCAGCAGGCCATACAAACGGTGAGCACCGTGACCACCACCGATGTCCTCACCCTGGAGCCGGACCAGACGTTGGATACCGCGATGGAGCAGTTGGCCGAACGGAGCGTCAGTTGGGCGCCGGTGGTCGAGGGGAAGCAGGTGTTGGGGCGGGTGCGAGTGCGCGACATTATGCGGACCTACAAGGCGACGCTGGGGCGCAGCGTGCGACGGGCCGCCGCGCTGCCGCCGGAAACGGTGCTGTTTGAGGTGCGGATCGGCGCAGCCTCGCCGCTGGCGGGGCGGACCTTGCGCGAGGCCGCGCTGCCGCCCAACACGCTGGTGGTGTCGGTGGGACACGAGGGCGAGATCGTCTTCCCCCGCGCGACGACGCGGCTGGCGCTGGGCGATGTGGTGCAGATTATGGCCGAGCCAGAGGGCGAACCGGCCTTGCGGGCGTTCCTGGAAGGCCCCCCAATCGCGCCCCCCACGTTGGTGGATGGGCGCGCTGGTTAGCTATGGGCTGACGGGATCTATTTATGGAAGACCAGAGAAGCGCAGACAAGGAGAGAACCATGATGAATAGCTCAACGACAGCACCACTCAAGACCAACACCGACGAACGCCCCCAATCACCCCCGGCACCACCCCGCCAGCCCGGCTTGTTGGGCGGGTCGCCGCCGCGCCGGGTGGGGCGCTGGCTGGCCCGGCTGCCGATCCTGTTGTATCGGCTGGGGCTGGGCGGCCTGCTGGGCGGGCGCATGTTGCTGCTGACCCACCGGGGTCGCAAGAGCGGCCAGGTGCGCCGGACGGTCCTCGAAGTGGTGGGGCACGACGCGGCCAGCGGGGCCTATATTGTGGCGTCGGGCTGGGGGGCGAAGGCCGACTGGTTCCGCAATATCCAGCAGACGCCGCGCGTGGGCGTCACTGTCGGCGGGCAGCGGTTCCCGGCCCTGGCCCGGCAGCTTTCGCCAGGGGCAGCGGGCATGGTCCTGGCCGACTATGCCCGGCAGCATCCCGTGGCCTTCCGGGCGCTGGCCCCCCTGCTGCTCGGCCAGGCCGTGGGCAGCGACCTCCCCGATACCCA
>JBBSEL010001081.1:0-1950 GCA_038239755.1 Chloroflexia bacterium
CTCGCTGCTCGCTGCTCGCTGCTCACCGCTCGATGGGCAGCGGTTCCTCCGGCGGCAAGGGGGCCGTGACGGTGGGTTGCGGCACGGGGGCGACCCGCAAGAGCAGCCCATCCATCCCCACAACCTGAACCAGGCGACCCGCCGGAACCGGGCCATCAATGCTGGTGGCCCGCCAGAGTTCGCCGTTCAGGTAGACCATACCGACCGGGTCCAGCGCCTGGCGAGTTTGCGCCTCGCGCCCCACCAGCGACTCGCGCCCGGTGGCCGGTTTGCGGCGGCGAAGTTGCACGACCTTGTAGATGGCGAAGAAGAAGACCCCGCCGATCCCCAGCGCCACACCAAGCGCGGTCGTGGCAGGCACCCCCTCGATGCCGGGCGCTTGCGACGGGTCGATCAGCAGCAGGCCACCCAGGACCAGCGAGACGACCCCGCCCGCCGTGAGGATGCCGTGGGCCGAGACAAACACATCGGCCACGAAGCAGACAAAGGCAAAGGCGATAAAGGCCAGCCCCGCCCCGTTCACCGGCAGCGTGCCCAGCGAGAGGAAGGCCAGCAAGACCAGGATCACCCCGATCACGCCGGGGAAAACCGAGCCGGGGTTGAACATTTCGACGGTGATCGCCAGGCTGCCGGTGCTGAGCAAGAGGAAGGCGACCTGCGGCGTGGCGATCAGCAGCAAGAATTGCTCGATCCAGGTCAGGGGGTTATCCTGGGGGATCGCGCCTTTGGTGTGCAAGGTCAGCTTCGCGCCGCCCGCCATCGTCACCGTGCGCCCGTCCACCTGATCCAGCAGGCTGGACAGGTCGGGGGCGATCAGGTCGATCACATGGAGTTGGAGCGCCTCGGTGGCCCCCACGTTCACGCTCTCGCGCACCGCTTTTTCGGCCCAGTCGGCGTTGCGCCCGCGCAGTTCGGCGGAATTGCGGATGCGGGCCACCGCGTCATTGGTGATCTTGCGGAACAGTTGCTCGGCGCTGTTCGACTCGGCGGGGGTGGTGGAGGGCGCAGTGCCGGTGCCGCCGCCCTCATCGACCGGATGGGCCGACCCGATGTTGGTGGACGGGGCCATCGCGGCGATATGGCAGGCGTAGGTGATGAACACCCCCGCCGACGCCGCCCGCGCCCCCGACGGGGTCACATAGGCGATCACCGGCACAGGGCTGTTGATGATCATCTGGGTGATCTCGTCCATCGAACTCATCAGCCCGCCCGGCGTATTGATCCGTAGGACCAGGGCCGCCGCGCCGATCCGCTGGGCATCGGCAATGCCCCGGCGCACATACCCGGCGGTGATCGGGTTGACCTCGGCATCAAAATCGAGGACTTTGACCACCGGCCCGGTCTGCGCCAGGGGCGCGGCTCCGGTGGGCACGGCAGCCAGCCCCAGCCACCCCACCATCCACAACAGGAGAACGCTCAGTCGTAATACACGCATCGCACGTTCCTTTCCAGGCCGGGTCTGACCGGCAGGGACCAGGGCGACATCGTCCCGCTCCCAGGCAAGCGCGATAAAATCAGATGGTACCCTTATTATAGCATACGCAACCACCCCCTCCGGCGTGGCAAGCGAAAGCCCGGCCTCTGGCGAGACCGGGCTTTGCATGTTGTGCCGCGTATCGTGTGCGCCGAAGGCAAGCTAGTCCCGGCGACGGTCGCTGTCGGCCAGGATCGGTTCGCGGAGGTCTTCGTCGGTGATGTGGCCGGTGGGATGGCGGTGCTCATGCGCCTGCACCCCTGCCGACGAATTGAGCACGTCCCCGGTGGGGGTGACCATTCCCTGCAGCGGGCCTGCGGGATTCAGCGAAGGAACGGTGGTCAGGCCGCGCCGGATACCCCAGAAGGCCACGAAGATGACAGCGATGCCGATCACCGCCACGGTTTGCACCACGCCGATAGTGTCGGCCATCGGCCCGGCGACGACGAGCGGGAAGATGAGGATGATGTTCGAGA
>JBBSEL010001082.1:0-1949 GCA_038239755.1 Chloroflexia bacterium
CCGGCCTCCTCGTCCCAGTTGGTGATGACGAAGCGGGCCGACGGGTCGCGGTTGACGCCCAGCACCCACTCGACATAACTGGTGGCCGTGATCTGGCGGGGCGCGGCCTCGCGGTTCTGGAGCTTGAGCCAGGCGATCCGCACCGGGGCATCGGGCGGCACAAACACAGTCAGTTCGTGGGCAATGCCGTGGCTGGTGTGGGCGTAGACGGTGTAACCGAAGCCGTGACGGATGGTGTAGTGGGTGTCCTCGCGCATCGGCAGGGGGGTGGGCGTCCAACATTCGCCGCTGCTTTCGTCGCGCAGGTAGATCGCATCGCTGGCCGGGTCCGACACTGGGTCGTTGGACCAGGGGGTCAGGCGGTTTTCCCGGCTGTTCAGCCACCAGGTGCTACCCAGCGTGCTTTCCGAGACCAGGCAGCCGAATTCGGGGTTCGCCAGGACGTTGGTCCAGGGGGCGGGGGTCCAGGCCCCCGTACCCAGGTGGATGACGTACTCGCGCCCGTCGGGGCTGAACCCGCCCAGGCCGTTGTCGAAGCCCGGATTGGCAGTAGAGGGCGCAGCATTAGCCGCCAACGCTTGCAGCGGGGGCCGGGTAGCCGGGGGCAGCCGCCGGCTCCCATTCGTCGCCGGGGGCTGGAGGGCGGGGGCCTCGGTCGCTCCGGTGGTGGCCCCGCGCTTCAGTTGTTGGGCCAGCGTGCCACGCCGCCCCAGCAGGACCACGCGGGCAGCGGTGCGCAGGAGGATCTGATCGGCTTCGGTCATCGCGTCGGCCCGGCGCAGGAAGACGCCGCCCGGCTTATCGACCTGGCCTGCCGCCGCGCCCCGGCTCAACAGCGCGCGCAATTCGTCGTGGACGGGTTGGACATAGCCCTCGCTGTAGGCGTTGAGGATGACCAGATCGGCGGGCAGCCCCAGCACCCGCCAGTAGTCGTGCGCCTCTATGGCCTCTTGCACCAGCGGGATCTGGATCGGGTCGGTGATGACGACCAGCACAATCGGCAGGTCGCCGGAGATGCCGAAGTTCCACAGCCCCGGCTGGCCGAGCGTGTTGCGGGCCAGGACTTCGGGCGGCGGGCGCAAGGCCGGGTCGGGGAAGAGGACGCGGCTCGCCAGCCGTTGCGCCCGCATGGCGGCGGCGGTGGAGAGGTTGCGCTGGCCCAGTAGGATTCGGGCCGAGGTGGCGGCCAACCGCATGGCCCGCGCCCCGCCTGCCGGTTGGCCGTAGGCCTCGGCCAGGGCCAGAGCGGCGGCGCGGGTGGGGGCGACCCCGGTAGCGAAGGTGAGCCGGGCCGTCTGACCGGGGGCGAGGCGCACGCGGCGGCGCAGGCTGAGGATCGGGTCGAGCACCGCGCCGACGCTGCCGCTGAGCGGGTCGCTGGTGTGCAGCGCCAGAGGTTCGGCAGGGGTGTTGCCCCGGCCCAGGAAGCGCGCCCGGTCGGTTTCGTATTCTAGCGTGCCGCGTTCGGTGCCGTCGCCCGACACAACGTGCATCAGCCAGGGCGGATCTTCGTTGTGGGAACGCGGACGCCGGGTGGCGAGGAGGGCGGACGCTGCCTCAACGAACTCGGTCTCCACAAATAGCTTCTGGAACGCCGGGTGGGCCAGGTCGGCCCCGGCGGGAGCCAGGACGACCTCGGCGTAGCTGGTGACTTCGATCTCGCGGGGGCGGGCCGAGCGGTTGGTCAGCACCAGGCGGCGCACCTCCACGTCGTCCTCGGCGCTGATGACGATCTCGGTGTGCGTTTCGATGTCGTCATCGCGCCGCCAGTAGACGGCCCGTTCGGGGGTCCACTGCCCGCCGTAGTTCTGGGCCTGCCCGCCGGTGGGGGCATAGCCCGCCGACCAGACATGGCCGCTGCGGGTGTCGCGCAGGTAGGTGAAGGTGCCCCAGTTGTCGCGGGTGGCATCGTCGCGCCAGCGGGTGACCAGCAGCGGAGGTGTGCTGTC
>JBBSEL010001083.1:0-1947 GCA_038239755.1 Chloroflexia bacterium
CGCAGCAAAGGCACCCGGCAAAACACCGGGTGCCATCATTGGCTGAATGTAAGTAGAAGATGTTCCTCTACTGCTATACTGTAGCAAGTTTCATGCCACATTTTAAATTTTTCTCCAAAAGCCAGCTTAGCATCTGCAAACCCGATATGGATAGATTGTAGAGTTACTTCACAATTAGGATTCTGTGCGTAACAAATTTGTCGGTTCGTGCCTGGATCTTTTATTGTGAAGTAACTCTACTGACCACTGACCACTGACTACTGACCACTGACCACTAACCACCGAGGTAACTATGCGGCAGAAGATCGTGTTGTACAACCCGCGGGCGGTGTTCTGGACCATGCCGCTGGGGTTGATCGCCGTGGGGTCGGCTCTGGACCCGGCACGGTACGAGGTGAAGATCATTGACGGGCGGCTGGAGCGCGATCCGCTGGCGGCGGTGCTGCGTGAGACACGGGATGCGCTGTGCCTGGGGCTGACCGTGCTGACCGGGGCACCGATCCACGATGCGCTGGCGATCAGCAGGGCGGCCAAGGCGGCGCGACCCGACCTGCCGGTGGTGTGGGGCGGCTGACATCCCTCGCTGTTCCCGCAGGAATGCATGGTTGAGCCGTGCGTAGACGTGGCCGTGGGCGGGCAGGGCGAGGAGACGTTCGCGGAGCTGGTGGACCGCTACGCGGCGGGGCTACCGCCGGGCGGGGTGGCCGGGATCACCTGGCGCGATCACGGGGCGATCATGCAGAACGCCGCCCGCCCGACCCGCGACGTGAACAAGCTGCCCCCTCACAACTATGATCTGGTGCCGGTGGAAGCCTATTTCGCCAAAAAGGGCAAGCGGCAGTTCGATTATATTTCCTCCATCGGCTGCCGCTTTCGCTGCGCCTTCTGCGCCGACCCCTATGTCTACAACCGCAGTTGGTACGGGCTGAACGCCGAGCGGATGGGCAACGAGTTGGCGGCGCTCCAGGCCCGTTATCATTTTGACGAGATCGCTTTCCAGGATGAGACGTTCTTCACCAAGCGCGAGCGGGTGGAGGAGATCAGCCGGGCCTTTATCGCGCGCGGGCTGACGGTGCCCTGGACCGGGACGATGCGCGCCGACCAGGGCCACCGCCTGCCCGATGAGACGCTGGCGCTGGCCCGCCGGGCGGGATTGCGCCGGGTGATGGTCGGGGTGGAAGCGGGCACCGACGAGATGCTCAAGCGGATCAAGAAGGATATCACCGTCGCCCAGGTGTTCACCACCGCCGAAAAGCTGGTGCGCCACGACATCGGGGCGATCTGGAACTTCATCGTCGGCTTCCCCGACGAGCCGGACGAGAGCTTCGAGGCCGGGTTGGGCATCGCCAAGAAGCTGCGGGCGATGAGTCCCGATTTTGAGGTGGCGATCTTCTTCTATAAGCCCTATCCCGGCAACGAGATCGCGGACCAACTGGGCGCGGGGCAGTACGACTTCCCCTGCACGCTGGAGGGCTGGGCCGACTTCGACTATGTGGGGTCGGCGGGGCCGTGGGTCACCCCGCGTAAGTATGCCCAGGTGGAGCAGTTCAAGTTCTACCAGAAGTACGCCTATGGGCGGCATCATCACCCGCTGGCCCGCCCTCTGCAATGGCTGGCCCGCTGGCGCATGACCCGCGATTTCTACCAATTCCCCATCGAGCGCCGGGTGGTGGAGTTGCTGCACCCCGCGCCCAAACTATCGTAGCAGCGAGTAGTGAGCAGCGAGCAGTGCGTGAAACGTGAAACGTGAAACGTGATGCGTGATGAGGAAGGCCCCCGCAGGCTGGCTGCGGGGGCCTTCTTCGTGTTCGGACGGTGGGGAGGATAGTTAGCTGCGGGTACCCTGGCGGCGGGCGACGAGACCGGCACCGGCGAAGCAGAGGGCGGCGATCAGGACCAGCCCTAGCAGCCCGGCGGTAGGCCAGGGGCTGCCGGTGACGGGCATCC
>JBBSEL010001084.1:0-1943 GCA_038239755.1 Chloroflexia bacterium
AAGGGACGAAGTTTGAGGTTTGAGGTACAAGGTACGAGGTACGAGGGAGCAGGGAGCAGGGAGCAGGGAGCAGGATTACGCAATACGCAATACGCAATAGCGGTCACGCAGCACGTTTCACGTTTCACGCTAACTGTCTGCTTCCGGCGACACCGTGTCCCCGGCCAGCGCGGCGGCCTGGGCGGGGGAGGGACGGCGCAGGCCGAAGGCGGGCAGGAGGGCGACCGCGCAGATGATCGCGGCGACGAGGAATCCGGCGGTGTAGACCTGGAGGCCAGCGGCTTTCACCAGCACCGTGTAGGCATCGGGCTTGTCAATGTAGTCGGTGGCCTTGTACGGGGCCATCAGGTTCTTGAACAATTCCAGCCCCCAGGCCGAAAAGATCGACAGGCCCAGCAGCGCGCCGATCATGCGGGCGGTATTGATCAGGGCGGCGGCCAGCCCGGCCTGGGCGGCGCGGACCCAGCCCAGCGCCGTGGCGGTGATCGGGGCGATAATCAGGCCGAAGCCGAAGCCGGTCAGGGCCAGGTGGACGGTCATCCCGCCCTCCGGCTCGGCCAGCGCCCAGTGGCTCATCAGCCAGAAGCCGACCACGCAGCAAACCAGCCCGATCACCGTCAGGAGCCGTTCGCCCACCCGGTCGGCCAGCGCGCCGCCGATCAGCGCCCCCACCGGGATCAGCAGCGTCATCCGCCCCAGCATCAGCGCGCCATCCACGGCGGTGCCGTCGCGCACGCTATCGACCAGCAGGGGGATATCAACCATCGCCAGGAGCAAGGCCGCGCCAACCAGGAAGTTGGTCGCGTTCGCCAGGGTGAAGGCGGGCCGGGTGAACAGGCGCAACGGCACCAGCGGAGCCGCCGTCCGCCGTTCCCACCAGACGAAGGCGAGGAGCAAGACCAATGCGCCGACCAGCAGCGCCGGGGCCTGCCAGGGCGGTTGGGTCGATGCCTGCGCCTGTTCGCCGGGGATGATGCCCGCCAATGCCTGGGTAGAGGACGAGGAAGAGAAGCTGAGGGCCAGCGCCAGCAATCCGCCGCTGAGCAAGACCGCGCCGGGCCAGTCAATCGCTTCGCGGAGGCGCGGTTGGGCAGGCAAGAGGAACACCGCCCCGGCAATGACCACGCCCAGCGGCACATTGAGCCAGAAGATCGCCCGCCAATCGGTCAGGCCCCAGACGACCAGCGCGCCCCACAGCGGCCCCATCACGCTCCCGGCTTCGGCAGCGGCCCCCAGCAGGCCCAGGGCGAAGGTCCGCCCCCCGCGCACCGTGAGCGAGCGGGTCATGGCGATGCCCACGGGCAAGAGCGCCCCGCCGCCGACCGCCTGCACCACCCGCGCGGCGATCAATGCCTCGACCGAGGGCGACAGTGCAGCCAGCACCGAGCCGACCATGAACACCCCCAGACAGCCCAGGAACACCCATTTGCGCCCCCACACGTCGGCCACCCGGCCCATCAGCGGCAGCGTCACCGTGTAGCCAAGCAGGTAGGCCGTGACCACCCAGGCCAGTTGGTCGAACTGGGTGGCCGGGATGTTGTAATCCTCCTGCACTTTATAGAGCACCGTCACAATCACCGTCTGATCGAGCGCGGCCAAAAAGACCCCCGCCGCCAGGATCGCCAGGGCCAGCCCATCGGACCGCCGCGCGACGGCGGCAAGAGGGGAGGCGGCAGCAGGTGGCGGCTGGGTGAGGGAGGGTGTTTTCATACCAGGGGGCGGGCTACTTGTTCTCCACGGTGTTGAGATTGCCCGACAGCACAGTGAGCAAGCCGCAGATCAGCAGCCCAACAAGAATCAGCAGGATCACCGGGATGACGAGTACAAACCGGGCACTGCGCGAGGACAAGCCCGGCGCGGCTTGCACGGTCAGATAGGTGAGAAACAGGCCATAGATCGTGGCCGGGAGCCAGAGCAGGGCACCGACCCCCCCCAGGAGGCCA
>JBBSEL010001085.1:0-1936 GCA_038239755.1 Chloroflexia bacterium
ACCACCCTATTGCGGACACGCCATCGCCTGATCACCGCCGACAATGACTTCACGGTGATCAACCAGGCCGATCTGCTGAGCACGCTCAGCGGGGTCATCACTGTGCTGACCGTCTTCCTCGGCTCGATTGCCGGGATCTCGCTGCTGGTGGGCGGCATCGGCATCATGAACATCATGCTCGTCTCGGTCACCGAACGCACCCGCGAGATCGGCATCCGCAAGGCGGTCGGCGCGCAGCAGGGCGACATCCTGCGCCAGTTCTTGATCGAGGCGATCACCCTGAGCCTCAGCGGCGGCCTGCTGGGTATCGCGCTGGGCTTGCTCGTCGCCCAGATCGTGACCCTGACCGGCGTGCTCACGTCCAGCGTGACGCCGGGCGCGGTCTTCCTGGCGGTCAGCTTCTCGGTGGCGGTCGGTCTGTTCTTCGGCATCTATCCGGCGCGCCGGGCGGCCCGGCTCGACCCGATTGATGCGCTGCGCTACGAATAGAACCCTAACAGGGAGGAACACATTATGAAGCAGGTATTACTGGTGGTCGGCCTGATCGTCTTTGCTGTGGTGCTGGCCGGGGGCGGATTTTTCGCCGGGGTGAACGTGGGCAAGGCGCAGGCGCAGGATGTGCAAACCAACTTTTTCCGCCAGCGTGGGTTTGACCCGAACGCTGCCGGGGGCACCGGCGGCACCGGGGCGGCGGGCGGCCAGGGCCTCGGCGGCGGCGCAGGCGGCCAGGGGGCTGCGCGCCGGGGGGTCGCGGGCACCATCCAGACGGTGGACGGCAACCTGCTGACCGTGAGCAGCACGCAGGGCGAGACGGTGACCGTCCAACTGGCCGATGACACGCCGATCCAGAAGACAGTGGCGGGCAGCAAGAGCGACCTGACCGTCGGCGCGAACGTCCTGGTCGTGGGCACCCGTTCCGGCAACAACGTCGCCCCCACCGACATCCAACTCACCAACGGAGCCGCCGGACTGGGCGGTCTCTTCGGCGGCGGGGGTGGCGGGGGCGGGCGGCGAGCCACGCCCACGCCGTAGAAAAGGCCGGGGCCTACCGTGCGGGGGCTTACATCCCGGCGAGGCAGGGCCGGTTTATAATGCACGCACAGGGGCTTAAGCCTCTGCCGATGCAGGGTAGGAAACGGCGCAGCAGCCTTGCCCAACCGGGGGCCGCGCCAGGGAACCAGACGAGGAGAACCAGCAGATGGCAGATACAGAGAAGACGGCGAACGTCAAAGAGAAAATCGAGTTGCTGCGCGGGGTGCGCCAGGTGCGCCAGTTCACCGCCGACCCGGTGCCCGATGCGGCACTCCACGACATCCTGGAGGTGGGCCGCTGGACCGGCAGCGGGATGAACCAGCAGCCCTGGGAGTTCGTGGTGATCCACAACCCCGACACCCTCCACGCGCTGGCGCAAGGGCCGGACGCCGGGTCCCACCTGGCCGGAGCCAACGCCGCCATTGTGGTGGTGATGACGGGCCAGCACGAAGGGATCGAAGCGTATGACGAAGGCCGCCTGAGCGAGCGCCTGTTGCTGGCCGCAGCGGCTCATGGCGTGGGAGCCGGGATCTGGTGGTTCAAAGACGGGGGCGTGGCGGCCAAGCAGCTCCTCGGCATCCCCGACGACCGGAACGTGCGCACCGCCGTCTCGCTGGGCTACCCCCGCCCCGTCCCCGACGCGCCCAAGAAGCCCACCGATGGCCGCAAGCCGTTGAGCGAACTGGTCCACGAGGAACACTACTAAACGTCTGCCCGCCGGTTGTGTTGCTGATAGCATGAAGAGGCTGCTAACCCGATAGGTTAGCGGCGGCTTTGTGTTGCCCGATACCCGGCGGGCAAACGTTTAGTAGTGTTCCTCGTGGACCAGTTCGCTCAACGGCTTGCGGCCATCGGTGGGCTTCTTGGGTGTGTCGGTGGCACGCGGGTAGCCTAGCGAGACGGC
>JBBSEL010001086.1:0-1928 GCA_038239755.1 Chloroflexia bacterium
ACCCCACCAAGCGACCTGCCGGTCGCCACTACACCAGGATCGGGGCGGCAATGCGACCGTGGACGCCCGTTGAGACAACCCTGCCTGCACGCCAGGGCGGTTGCCCAGTCGATAGGTGAGCGCGAGGCATAGGTGGAAAGGAGGGTAAACCCCAGACGCTAGTCGGTGATATCGCGGCGGGCAAAGATCCACGCCGCCAGGGCGCTGAAGCCGACCACATAGACCGCCACCACCAGCCAGGCCCACCATTCAGGCGTGGACCACGCCACCTGCATATTCGGCGCGTGGTCGGGCGCGGCCCCGCCGGTCCAGAGGATCAACTGGGGACTCATGCTCAGCCGGTCGATCTGGCTCGTCAGCAAGTACGGGTTCAGCGCCGCAAACAGTTCCAGAATCGGGCGCAGCCAGGCCGCCCCGCTGAACGAGTCGAGGAGGTGCCGGTTATTGGCGAACGCCGCGCCTAACCGGCTGACCTGATATCGGCGCTGCTGTAGAGCACGTAGACGATCAGCCCGCCGATCAGCGACCGGAAGCGGAAGGTGATCGCCACCGAGAGCAAGGCAAGGCCCAGGATCTGGAGCCGGGTGATCGCGAAATAGTGCAGGCTTTTGCCGATGGCCTCGGCGTCCAGGGCCGTGATCGTCAGCGGCAGGTTACCGAAAGCTTTTAGCGCCAGCGCGACGCTCACCCACATGACGAGGAAAGCCGCCCCACTGGCCGCGATGACCGTCGCGGCGAACAGGCACTTGGCGAGGACGAGCTTGACCCGGCTGGGCTGGCGGGTTGCCAGCATCTTGATCGTGTTCCAGCGGTACTCGTTCGACACGGATAGCGCGCAGCCGATGATCACCAGGATGGTGTAGAAGTTCGCCAGGGTGCCCAGCACCGCGTCGGCATTATTGGCAAACAGCCCTTGCCCCAGGTCATATGCGCCCGACGGACCCCCCGGCGGCAGCGCACCGGGCGACCCGGCCAGCGTTTTCACCACCACCAGAAACACCATGACCACCCCGGCCAGGATCAGCGGGAAGAGGGTCATCAGCACATAGAACGGCTGGCGCACCGCCTTGAACAGTTCGTGCCGGTAGGCTCGCCAGAGGCCCGGCGTGGGGGCGACAGTCTGCGCCGCCGCCTGGAGGGGCAGGCGCTCAACCATCGTGCGCCTCGCCCGGAGCAGTCACCAGATTCATGTAATACTCCTCCAACGACTGGCTGTGCGGCGCGATGGCTCTGGCAAAGATCCCGGCTTCGGCCAGGGCGCGGTTGATCGCCGCCCCCTCTTCCGGCGGGGCATCCACCACCAGATAGCCATCTTCGGCGCGGACCCGCTCTGGCCCCCCCTGCCCGCTCAAGATCTGGAGCGCCGGGGCCATCTCGCCAGGGGCCACATGCACGCGGATGGCCTGCTTCCCGGCCAGCAGGTCGGCCACCCGGCCCTGGATAATGATCCGGCCCTGCTGAATCACCGCCACCCTGTTGCAGATCTGCTGCACCTCATGCAACAGGTGGCTCGACAGGAACACGGTGCGCCCCTGGGCCACAAACTCAACGATCAGGCGGCGGATGTCGGCCATGCCTTCCGGGTCAAGGCCGTTCGTCGGCTCATCGAGGATCAACAATTGGGGATTGGTCAGCAGCGCCGCCGCGATGCACAGCCGTTGCTTCATGCCCAGCGAATAGGTGCCAAAGCGATCCCCGGCCCGGCTTGCCAGGCCCATCTGCGCCAGCACCTCGTCAATACGAGCCGGGTCGTCCACCCCGGCCAGCACGGCGATGGCCTGCAAATTGGCCCGCCCGGTCAGGCCGGGATACAGCGCCGGGGCCTCGACAATGGCGGCGATTCGCGCCAGCACCTCCCCCCGTTCGCGCATCGGGTCGTAGCCAAACACCGCCACCTGCCCCGCCGTGGGCTGGATCAGGCCCAGCAT
>JBBSEL010001087.1:0-1924 GCA_038239755.1 Chloroflexia bacterium
CCCAGCCGGAACCCACCGGTGTGAAGGAGTATCACTACAGTGACGAAGCGAACAACCAACCCGCAGACCAACGGCAACAGCGCCGCCCACAGCGAAAACCAGCCCATCTTGCGCCAGCGTGGCCCGGAGACCCAGCGGTATGGCACGATGCGCAACCTGCCCATCGCCCTGGACGCCAAAGCGCGACAAGAGAGCTGCGAACTGCTCAACCAACTCCTGGCCGATACGATTACCCTCTATTCGATGTACAAGAAGCACCACTGGCAAGTCAGCGGCCACACCTTCTATCAACTGCACCTGCTGTTCGACAAGCACGCCGATGAGCAGTTGGCATTGGTGGACGCCATTGCCGAGCGTATCCAGCTTCTCGGTGGCATTTCGACCGGGATGCCCGCCGATGTCGCCAAGCTGAGCCGGATCGAGAACCCGCCCGCCGGAGCCGAAGAAGTGCCGGTGCAGATCTCGCGGCTGCTGGAAGCCCATGAACTGATCTGTGGCGAAGTGCGCGAGGCCATCGAGCAGACCGAAAAGAGCAAGGATTGGGGCACCAATGATCTGCTGATGAGCGACGTGCTGCGCACGAACGAACTTCAGGTCTGGTTCATCGCTTCGCACCTGGTGGACGAGCCGGTCGTCCGCGTCGGGAATGGGAAGTAACGAGCGATGAGCGATGAGCAATGAGCGATGAGTGAATCATTGTTCTTGCCTATATCGTTCTTGCTAGCATGAAAAGAGCCTGCTTTCAATAAGCAGGCTCTTTTCGTATCTCTACTAACCCCCAACCCCCAACCCCTAACGATGCAAGCTCAACAGGCCCAGGCGCAGCGCGTCCAGCACGGCGGGCTTGCCGTTGACCCCCATCGAGGCATCGGCGGGGCCACCGCTGCCGGGGTTCGGGTTCCACTGCCAGGCATAGAACCCGGCGAACCAGGGCACATCGCCCCAGACGGTGACCAACGCCTGGTACGCGGCGGCCTGGGTGGCGGGGTCGGGCTGCGGCGTCGGCGAGGGGCCGGGCCGGGGCGTGGGAGCATCCCACCCTGCCGGGCCACGCGGGGTGGCGGTGTAGCCCACCTCGGTGAACAGCAGCGGGCGGTTCCAGCGCCTCTGGAAGGCAGTGATCGTGTCTTTCCAGTGGTAGGTGTCGCCCCACGGGTCGGTATACTGGAGCCACCCGGCCTGGAGGTCGGCAGCGGTGGGGGCAAGCTGCCCGCTCAACGGGAAGTAGGCATCAATGCCGATGTAGTCGAGCTGGTCCCACCAGGCGATCTGCTGGTACTCGGAGTCGGCGGGGCGCTTGCCCCAGTTCGCGGCATAGGTCAGCGGGCCGTGGTAGGCGGCGCGCACCCCGACGATCACCGCCCGCCAATCGGCGGTGTGGGCGGGGCCGCTCAGGGTGAGGAGTTCGGTGCCGACCGAAAACAGCTCGACCCCGGTCTCGTCGGCTACCCTGGCCCAGCCGGTGATGAATTGGGTGTAGCTGGTGAACCAGCGCGCCGGGTCGCGGGGGTGGAAGGTGCCGCGCCAGGCATCGTCGGTGCTGTCTAGATGCGGCTTGAGCAGCACGCGCAGCCCGGCGGTGTGGGCGGCCAGGATCGCGTGGCGGACCGAGGCTTCGCTGGCGGTGCGGCCCGTCGGGTCAGGGCCGATGTCGTTCGCCCCGATCCCGGCCTGATAGCCCGTCGGCACGATGGCGACCCAGTTCGCGCCCAACCCGGCGATCTCGCCCCAGGCCGCGTCGCAGGCTGCCGTGCTGTAGCCGTCGGCGCTCCATACCGGCACGGTGATCCCGGCCTGGAAGTCATGGAGATCGGGGCGCACGGCCTGGGCAGTCGGAACCGGCGTGTCGGTTGCGCCAACGGTGGGAGCAAGGGGCGTATCAGTCGGGAACGGCGAGGGGGCCAGGGTCGCGGTCGCCTCCGCC
>JBBSEL010001088.1:0-1919 GCA_038239755.1 Chloroflexia bacterium
ATCCCCAGCCGAAAAAAGAGGCTGATATTCTCCACCATCTGTTGGCGAGACCACTCAATATACGTATCATCGAGCGGGATGCCTTCCATCGCCGCCCGGCGACGGGTGCCGCCCAGGCTCCATACGGCAGTGGCGGGGGCGACCGCCGCAATCACCGCATCGGGGGCAGCCAGGAACGCCGCGCGATCGGGAACGATAGGGTCATTCAAGGACGTTGACCTTTCCGGGAGTGAAAGAAGCAGGGTTCCGGCCTGACGCAGCGTGCGGGTTTCGATGATCCGCCGCCGCTTCGCTAGAACGGGCAGGTAACAATGAATAGACACAGGAACAGGTCTTGTGCTGGTTCAATCATAGATCCGCAGCACTGACAAAACACTGACACCCCGCCGCCCACACCATCAGGGGCGAATCAGTTCCCGGCTGATATGTTAATGAGGTAGTATAACACAGCCATCTTTGGACGACGGCCTCAATTGCGGGACCCGGGTCCTAAAAATACCGGACGATGGTCCCACCCATCGCCCGGTATCGGTAATTAGTGTTCGATTTGTTCACCCACCCGCTAGCGGGCGATGGGGATGTCGCAGTCGGGGGCGAAGGTATTGGCGACGATCTTGGCGGTTTGGCCGCGGGTCACACCCGCCGCCGGGCGATAGTAGGGCCGCTGGGCCGGGTCGCACGGTTCCCCGCTGCCGCCGCAGGGGTAGCCGCTGATCACGGCATGGATGGCAATCCGCTCGACATAGAGCCAGAAGCTGCTGCCGGGGAGGATATCGGTGAAGGTCTGCTGATCCGTCGGGATTGTCTCGGCGTAGCCCGCCCCATTGGCGGCGATCTTGGCGAGTTGACCGCGAGTCACCGGGGCTGCCGGGCGGAAATACGGGCGGCGTTGCGCGTCGCACGGCTCGCCGGGGTTGCCGCAGGGATAGCCGCTGATGATCCCGCGCCCGCCCATCTGCTCGATCCAGAGATAGAAGGTGTGGCTCGGTGGCACGTCGGCGAAGGTCTGCCCGGTGGGCTGCTCGGCGAAGCCCGCCGCGCCCGCCACGATCTTGGCGACCTGGCCCCGCGTGACGCCGTTGCCGGGGCGGAAGTAGGGCTGGCTGTCGGGGGGCAGGCACGGCTCGCCCACGCCGCCGCAGGGATAGCCACCGACCACGCCCAGCACGGTCAGGCAGGTGACATAGGGGTAGAAGGTGCTGTTGACGGCCACATCGATGTAGCACCAGCGGCACGGTCCTGGCGTGCGGGTGGGGGTGGCCGTCGGCGCGCCGGTGGGCTTGCACTTGCCCGCGCTTCCGGCGGTCCACAGGCTGCCCACTTCGGTGGCGGTCAGGGCGCGCTGGAAGAATTCGACTTCATCGAGGCTGCCACGGAACCACATGGTGGAGGGGAAGAGGGCGTTGGGATGGTGCCGCCCCAGCCACAGACCGGCGACGTTGGTGATGTTGCCCAGGCGCGGGGTGAAGCTGGCGACCACAACGCCGTCCACGTACAACTGGCCCAGGGGCGATCCGGTGCGGCGCACGGTCACCGCGACGAGGTGCCAGTTGCCGTCGGCCACGTTGACGCTCACCGGGTTCCAGTAGTTGGAGAAGCCGCTCGGATCGGCCATCTGGAAGAGCAGCCGCCCGTTGTAGAGCAGCAGTTCATAGCCAATCGGGGCGTAGGTGCGCTTGTCGATAAAGACCTGGTAGCCGGTTGAGACCTGGGTCTTGATCCAGGTGTCGATAGAGAAATCGGTGGTGCCGAAGTTGAGCGCGGCGGCGTTGGGGGCCGCGACATAGTCGTTGATGCCGTCGAAGCTCAGCGCGCCCGCCACTTTACCGGGCACCGGCACCGGCCCGCCGACATGCACACCGTTGACCCCGCCGACGATCTCCCCGGCGATGGGACCGACCGGCTCATCGAGCGGATAC
>JBBSEL010001089.1:0-1911 GCA_038239755.1 Chloroflexia bacterium
CAAGGGCTATAACACTAACGTGGGCGACGAAGGCGGCTTTGCCCCCTCGCTTAAGTCGAACGAAGAGGCGCTGGAACTGATCCTGGCGGCCATCGACGCGACCGGCCACAAGGCGGGCAGCGAGATCATGATCGCCCTCGACCCGGCCAGCACCGAGCTATACGAAGACGGCCATTATCGCCTGGCGAAAGAGAACCGGACCCTGACCAGCGCCGAAATGGTGGACTTCTGGGCCGACTGGATCGCCCGCTACCCGATCATCTCGCTGGAAGACGGCATGGCCGAGGATGACTGGGACGGCTGGCGGCTGCTGATGGAGCGGGTCGGGGACCGGGTGCAAATCGTCGGGGACGACCTGCTGGTGACCAATCCCGAACGGGTGCGCCGGGCGATCACCGGGCGCAACGCGAACAGTGTGCTGACTAAAGTCAACCAGATCGGCACCCTGACCGAAGCCATCGACGCGGTGCAGCTTGCCCAACGTGCCGGGTGGACAGCGGTCCTCTCGCACCGCAGCGGCGAAACCGAGGACACCACCATCGCCGATCTCGCCGTCGCCCTCAACTGCGGCCAGATCAAGACCGGCGCTCCGGCGCGGGGCGAACGCACCGCCAAGTACAACCGCCTCCTGCGGATCGAGCACGAACTGGGCGCGAACGCGATCTACCCTGGGCTGGCTGCCTTCTACAACATCAAGCGCTAACCTACTCTAACTTATGCAAAACCTCCCCGGTCGCCGCCTGGGCAAATATCTGGTCGAAGCGCCGATCGCGCGGGGCGGGATGGCCTGGGTTTATCGTGGCCTGGACACCGTGCTCAACCGCCCGGTGGCGCTCAAGGTGCTGGACACGACCCTGGCGGGCGACCCGGAAGCGGCAGAGCGTTTTCGCCGCGAGGCCGTCACCGCCGCCAACTTGCAGCACCCCAATATCGTCCCCGTCTATGATGTGCGCGAGGACGAGGGGCTGCTCTACACCGCCATGCGCTACGTGCCCGGCGAGACGTTGCGCGACCGCCTGACCCGCGAGGGGGCACTGCCGCTGGCCGAAGTGGTGCGGATTGTGCGGGCGGTGGCGGCGGCGCTGACCTACGCCCACCAGCACGGAGTCATCCACCGCGACGTGAAGCCGGGTAACATTCTGCTGGAACCCGACGGCAAGGTGCTGCTGACCGACTTTGGCATCGCCCGCACCGCCACGCAAAGCCACCTGACCCAGGCCGGGCAGGTGCTGGGCACCGTGCAATACATGGCCCCCGAACTGCTCCAGGGGAGCGAGGCGACCCCCGCCGCCGATACCTACGCGCTGGGCATCGTCCTCTATGAAATGCTGACCGGACATCTGCCGTTCGATGACGCCGACCTGGCGGCGGTGATGTACCGCCAGGTCCACGGCTCACTGCCGCCGATCAAGACCGGTCAGCCCGTCGTGGATGCCGCGCTGGGGCCGATCGTGGCCCACGCCCTCGCCAAATCGCCCGCCCTGCGCTGCCCCACGCCCGAAGCCCTCGCGGGCGATCTGGCCGGGGCCGTAAGGGGCGTACCCGCCAGCCGGGTTGCCGCCCCGCCACCCGTCGTGCCGGAGAAGGGCCGTCCCCCGGTCGAGCCGGAAACGGCAGCCTTTGCCGCCCGGCCCGTCGCCCCCGCGCCCGCCCCGCAGGCGACACCGCCCCTCGCTCGGCCTCTCGCTCCCGTCCGCTCCAACCTGTCGCGGTCGCTGTTGCTGGCGGCGGTGGGGGCGCTGGTGCTGATCGTGGTGCTGGGGGCTGCGTTAGTCGCCCTCACCCGGAACAAGGGCACGCCGGGCACCCCAGGCACGCCGGGGACACCGGGGGCACCGGGGACGACCTCCAGCAACTTCGCTCCGCCCGCCCCGGCCTCCTACGCGGGGAAACTGCGCCAGGGCAACGGCG
>JBBSEL010001090.1:0-1907 GCA_038239755.1 Chloroflexia bacterium
GACCAGGTGCTCGGCTACTTCAGTGTGGTCGGCACCAGCGGCATTCCCTACACCGTCGAAATCCGCGACCCCGACCGACCGATCAACCGCTGCGCCTGCCCCGACTACGAGCAGAACACGCTCGGCACCTGCAAGCACATCGAGGCGGTGCTGCTCCACCTGCGCCGCCGCCACCCCCGGCGGCTCAAGCAGGCGCGCACGGCGCTGGTCGAGCGCCGCCGCCTGGCGGTCCATGTCGGGCTGGGGTTCGAGCAGGGCGGGTGGGTGCTGGCCCCCGACTACGATGCCAACCTGGACCTGGGCGTCTTGCGGCTGGTCCACTTCTATCTCACCCCGTATTTGCACGACCTGGACCGCGATCCCGCCGCGTTCGCCTTCCGGCTGAAAGAATTCGATGAGCAAGTGACGGATTACGGCGGCATCGTCACCATTGCCCCCGAAGTGTGGGAGCACCTGGCCCACGTCGGCCACCGGCAAGAGCGCGAACGGGAACGGACGGCGCTGGTGGCCGAGGTGAAAGAGGGCGCGGTCTCGCTGGAACACCTGTTGCAAGCCCCGCTCTACCCGTTTCAACTGCTCGGCGTGCTCTTCCTGGCCTTCACCGAACGGGCACTGCTGGCCGACGATATGGGGCTGGGCAAGACGGTGCAGGCGCTGGGCGCAGCCCATTTGCTGCGCGAGCAACGCGGGATCGGGCGGGTGCTGGTGATCTGCCCGGCCTCGGTCAAGCGGCAGTGGGCGCGCGAGATCGCCCGCTTCTCCGGTCTCTCGGCCACAGTGATCGGCGGCGCAAAGGCCAAGCGGGCCAAGCAATACGCCGAAGAATCGGTCTTCCTGATCATCAACTACGAACTGGTCTTGCGCGACTTCGCGACGATCCTGGCCCTGGCCCCCGACCTGATCATTCTGGACGAGGCGCAGCGGATCAAGAACTGGCAGGCCCAGACCACCCGGCGGATCAAAGAACTCCCCGCGCCCTATGCCTTCGTCCTCACCGGCACGCCGCTGGAAAACCGGCTGGAAGAGTTGTACAGCGTGGTCCAGTTCCTCGATCCGGCGCTGCTTGGCCCGGCCTGGCAATTCATCGCCGACCATGTGGTGCAGGACGAGTGGGGCGCGGTGACCGGCTACAAAGACCTGGAGGGGGTGCGCCATGCCATCGCCCCGATCTTCCTGCGCCGCCGCAAGGCCGACGTGCTACGCGATCTGCCGCCCCGCGTGGACAACTACTACTGGGTGGACCTGACCGCCGACCAGGCGCGGCTCTATCGCCAGATGGAAAAGGAGTTGCTGGCCCTGCTCAGCCAGCGCGAGTGGACCTACGAGGACCGCAAGCTGGTGCTGGCGAAGGTGACCTACCTGCGCGAACTGGCCGACGCGGCGCAACTGGTCAGCCCCGACGTAGTCGCCTCAAGCAAGCTGAACGAATTGATCAATCTGGTGCCCGACCTGCTGGCCGAGGGGCACAAACTGCTGATCTTCAGCCAGTGGGAGCGGATGACCCGCCTCGCCGCCGACGCGCTGGCGCTGCGCGGCATCCCCAGCGTGCGCCTGCACGGCGGGGTCGGGCAGCAGGCGCGGGCCGAACTGGTGCGCCGCTTCATGGAGGAACCCGACACCCGCATCTTCCTTTCGACCGACGCGGGCGGCGTAGGCCTGAACTTGCAGGCGGCCAGCTATGTGATCAACCTCGATCTGCCCTGGAACCCCGCCCGGCTGGAGCAACGTATCGCCCGCGCCCACCGCATGGGCCAGGAGCAAACGGTCAACGTGATCAACCTCGTCGCCAACGACACCATCGAAAATCGCGTCCTCGACGTGCTCTATGCCAAACAAGCCCTCTTCACCGAACTGTTCGACACCGACATCGATACGATCAACCTGGATGCCGCAGGCCGGGTGGAAGA
>JBBSEL010001091.1:0-1901 GCA_038239755.1 Chloroflexia bacterium
AATGAGCAACTGAAACGGCAGGGCGGATTGCGGATTTTGGATTTTGGATTTTGGATTGTTAATTTCTACATCGCTCGACATGATGATCTCAGTTTCCTCTTAAAATCGTACTAACCACTAACCACTAACCACTAACCACTAACCACCCGTCACTGCCCACTCGCCGGGCAGGCGCACTCGCGCTGGGCGTGGCGGATCATCGTGTCGTACAGGTCGATCACCTGGGCTGCGATGCGCGGCCAGCGGTACTGGTGGGCATACTCGGCGGCCTGTACCCCCAGGCGCAAGCGCAGCGTGTCGTCGGCCAGCAGGGTGCGGATGCGGGCGGCCAGTTCGGTCGGGTTTTCGGCGGGCACCAGGTAGCCCGTTTCCCCATCGCGCACCAGCGAGGCCAGCCCGCCCACCCGCGAGGCGATCACCGGCGTGCCACAGGCCATCGACTCCAGCGCCACCATCCCGAACGACTCGTAGTGCGAGGGCATGATCGTCAGGTCGGCAGCCGAATAGAAGTAGGGTAGTTCGGCCTGCGGTTGCGAGCCGAGGAAGTCCACCCGGTCCTGAATACCCAGCGTCTTGGTCAGCGCCTGGACGCGGCGCAGTTCCGGGTTGTCGGCGCGGTTGCTCTCGATGTCGCCGCCGACGATCAACACGCGCAGATCGTCGTGCCCGCCCTCGTCCACCAGTTGCGCGGCGGCTTCCAGCAGCGTATCAATGCCCTTCAGCCGCTCGATCCGCCCCACGAAGAGGAGCAAGCGCCCGCACGGCAAGTCCTGCCGGGCATGGGCATCGTGCTGGTTGCGCGGGTAGAACAGCCGTCCGTCCACGCCGCAGGGGATGACCGTGATCCGGTCGCGGGGTGCGCCGTAGAGCCAGGTCATCTGCGCCCGTTCCAGTGGGGTCGCGGCGACCAGCCGGTCGGCCTCCTGCATCACGTCCCCTTCCAGGGCGATCCGCTGGTCGGTGTCGCGGTCGGCCTCGGCCTTCACCACCTGGTTTTTCAGCTTGCCCAGTGTGTGGAACATGGCGACCAGGGGCACGCCCCACAGGTCGGCCAACTGCCGCCCGGCCACGCCCGACAGCCAGTAGTGGGCGTGGACCAACTGGTAGGTGATCTCCTCAGCCTGGCGGAACGCTTCGACATTGGCGACGAACTGATCGAGATAGCCCACCAGGGCGTTCTTGTCCAGCGCTGCCACCGGCCCGGTGGGCACATGGATCACCCGCACGTTGGGCGCGAGGTTGCGCACCGGGGCGATGGTCGGGTCCTGGGCGCGGGTGAAAATATCCACCTGCTTGCCCTGGCGACCCAACTCCCGGCTCAACTCCCGCACATAGACGTTCATGCCGCCGGTCTCTTTGCCGCCCAGGGTGGCAAGCGGACAGGTATGGACACTCAACATGGCGATTCTACACATAAACCCTGGTATCCTCCAAAGTCAGAGATGAGCGATGAGCAATGAGTGATTCGCGATACAGGCGAGGAAAGTGCCGTACTTCCTCTACACTCAGTCCTCAGTCCTCAGTCCTCAGTCCTCCGTCACGGCGAACGAGTACCCGGTGGATGAAGTGATCTTCGCCGCCGAAGTCATATTTGTAGCGCTCGTCGCCCCGTAAGAAATCAAAACAAGGCACCCTGGCCTCGATAGCGGCCTGGATGCGGCGGGCTAGCAGCACGACCCCGGTGCTCCACTCGCCAAAGCGCGGATCGTAGCCCGAATTATACAGGTAGATGCGGCCCTCGTAGTTGAACGAGAGATAGGCGGCGGCGGGTTCTCCGGCCACTTCCAGCAAAGCGACCTCCAGCCAACCCGCTTCGCCGAACACGGCGGGCAGGCTGCGGAAGAAAGCGATCATCGGCGCGTCCATAAAGTCGGCTTTGTCCGCGCTGCTGCGCTGGTGGA
>JBBSEL010001092.1:0-1880 GCA_038239755.1 Chloroflexia bacterium
CACCACCAGAATCCCGGCTCGATTGAAGTGATCTGCGGCAGCATGTTCAGCGGCAAGACCGAAGAACTGATCCGGCGGCTCAAGCGCGCCCAGATCGCCCGCCAGCGGGTCCAGGTCTTTAAACCGGGCCTCGACGACCGCTATGCCGTGGAGCAAGTCGCCTCGCACAGCGGCATCTTGCATGATGCCCTGCCGGTGGACGGCACCGCCGACATGCGCCGCCTGCTGGACCACGCGGCCACCGTGGTTGCCATTGACGAAGTACAATTCTTCGACAAGGCCGTGGCCGACTTCTGCCGCGAACTGGCCGACAGCGGCGTGCGCGTCATCGTCGCCGGGCTGGACCTCGATTTTCGCGGCGAACCGTTCGGCCCCCTGCCGACCCTGATGGCCGAAGCCGAACTGGTCAGCAAGCTCCAGGCGATCTGTGTCGTCTGTGGTGCCCCGGCCAGCCGCACCCAACGGCTGATCAATGGCGACCCGGCCAGCTACAACGACCCGATCATCATGGTCGGTGCCCAGGAAGTCTACGAAGCCCGCTGCCGCTTGCATCACCAGGTGCCAGGCCGCCCCAACAGTATCCCCCCGACGCCCGCCACCTCTCTCATCTAGATCTTTTTTACTCCTCAGTCGTAATATAGAGTAGTGATCCTGCTGGGCGCTGCCCCCGGTGCAGAATGGCACGATCCGTGCAACTTGCCCCGGCATAGGATTAGGCAGGGCGGCAGAGGAGAGCGCAATGATGGACGAAGATCTCAGCTATTTGCAGGCCGAGGCGCATAGCGATTTTGAGAGAGCGCACGAGCAGGTATTTCTCAACGACGTGTCGGCGTTCTTGCAGGGCCGGGCCAATAAGCTGCTCTCCTATGAAGAAGTGCGCCAACTGCTGCCGATCACCGGACAGGTTGAGCGCGGGCTTCAACAGGTGCCCACCCACGCGATCCGGGGCAGCGTGGACCGCTACCGCGATTTTGACAGCCAGTTCCTGCCGCGCAACATGAGCACCCGCCAACGCTGGGAACGCCTGGACCGGACGACCCTGGCCGGACAGTATATCCCGCCGATCCAGCTTTATAAGGTCGGGGATATCTATTTCGTCAAAGACGGCAACCACCGCGTCTCGGTCGCCCGCCAGCAAGGGGCGCAAGACCTGGAGGCCGAGGTGATCGAATGCACCACCAACGTCCCCCCGCGCTCTGATGCCGACCTGCGCGACCTGATCCGTCTGGCCGAACTGGGCCGCTTTCTCCAGCAGACGAACCTGGACAAGCTGCGGCCCGCTGCCCATATTATGTTCACCAGCCTGGGCCGCTACGATGAACTGCTGGAACACATTTCGGCCCACCGCTGGTACCTGGGGATCGAGTATCAACGACCTGTCTCGTGGGAAGAGGCCGTCCTGAGTTGGTATGACACGCTCTACAAGCCGATGGTCGATCTGATCCAGGGCGCGGGCATCCTGCGCGACTTCCCCGGCCACACCCCCGCCGATCTCTACATCTGGATCATGGACCACCGTTATTATCTATCGCTGGAAAGCGGCAAGCCAGTGGGGATGCGCACGGCGCTGGTGAGCTATGACGCCAAATATGGCTCCTGGCCGAGCCGGGTGATGCGCTTTCTAGGTCGCCTGATCGACCAGGCCCGCCGCCCGCTGGTGATCAGCAACCGCCTGCTGCGCCGCGCCCTCCTCTCGCTCGCCGCCCACGAACCGCCGCTGCTGCCGCTCCTCGTACCCCATGCGCTGCCGCCTGACGATCGGCAGGTGATGCTGCCGCCCCTCGCGCCCGAAGTCGACGGCATCGTGCAGACGCCGCACGGCATGACCATCTGGAACCGGGAGTTCTGGTTCTCCGTGGCGGAAACCGGCGAGGTCTATC
>JBBSEL010001093.1:0-1879 GCA_038239755.1 Chloroflexia bacterium
GGCGTCCGATACATCGCGGACACCCGACCCAGCGACCTGCCGGTCGCCACTACACCAAGAGTGGATCGCCGCGAGTAGTTCACCTGCTTATAAGCACGCATGTGTAGGAAATGGCGCTGCCCATTGATGGTCGGGCAATCGGGATGCTTGGGACATTTCAACCACCAAGGGGCAGAGCCATATCTAACAGACAGCATAGGAGTTATGAGCGATCTGCCAAATAGACTGACATCCATTCATAACTCACAAACCTCTGGAGGATGCGGTAGAATATAGACCGGATTCGTCGTTACCCCGCTGGAGGTTGTCCAGGCCTGTCCCTATGCCGCGCGATCCGTTCAGTGCCTATGTGGCCCACTTTGCTCCCTTGATCGGCGATGCCCGTACCCGCCGCCTGTTTAGCGCGGTGATCGAAGGGATTGTGACCTCCGGCACCACGGTCTGTGCCCAGATTAGCGCCGCGACCCCGGAAACCGCCACCGACCCCCACGCCCAGCGCGTCCGCCGCTTTGTGCATGGTCTCACCACGAAGCGTTCCCACTTAGATGCGCCGCACCTGCTGACTGCCATCCAGCAGCGCACCTTGTCCCGCTTGCAAGCCGATCCCCCGACCGAACTCTGGTTAATCTTGGATGGCTCCGACTTACGCAAACCCCATGCGCGGACGCTGGAGTATCTCCAACGCGTGCCCGCAGTGGGCGGGGGCACCGTGCCGGGCTACTGCACCGTCAATGTCTTGGCCGTCGTGCCCGGCTACCGCGGTTTGCTCTACCAGCATGTCTATAGTAGTGCCGAACCCGGCTTTCGCAGCCATTCGCTCGAAATCCAAACCGCTCTGCTCAGCGTCAGCCAAGCCGTGCAGGCCGCGCTGCCCCAGACACGGGTGATTTGGATCATGGATCGCGAGTTTGATGACATTGCCGTGTGGCGGACGCTCTGGCAAGCCGATCAGCATCTCGTCAGTCGCACCTTTCACGAGGAGCGCTGCCTGCGCTACCGCGCTCAGGGCGCGTGGCAGGCAGGGTCGCTCGATCAGGCCGTGACCGCCGCCGTCCGCCGGGCCACGCTGGAGACGACGATGACGGTACGGTTGCGCGGGCAACCGACGGCGAAACGGCAAGCGGTGACGGTCGCTGTGGCCGTTGCCCGATCCAGGTGCCGTATGATCCGGCCAGTCGGCAGGCGGTGCCGACCGGCCACGTCGTCTGGCAGCGGGCGGCGGCAGTCGTGGTGAGCATCCGCGACGGTACCTGGGCCCTGTGGGTGCTGGTCACCGATGTGCCGGTGGGCACGGCGGAAGCGGGCCAGCGGGTGTTCCAGATGTATCGCCAGCGCTGGAGTATCGAGGATGCCTTCAAATTTACCAAAGAGTGTGTGAATTGGGAAGCGGTGCAGGTGTTGAAATTGGCAGCGGTGCGGCGGCTGGTCGCGTTGGCCTGGGTGGCCGCCGGGTTCCTCTACGAGGTGGGCGGCTGTAGTGAACCGACGGAGGTGCGGATCTTGGCCCGGCTGGGCGGGTGGGAGGAACGCGCCGACCGTCCGCCGGGGAAGACGGTATTGCGGCGCGGGCTGGCGCGGGTGCTGGAGATGCTGACCACGGCGGCGCTGCTCGCCGAGTACCAGCAGGCCCAGGGCGACCTGCCGCCGCCGATCCAGGCCTTGTTACAGCGCTATGGCGGCTTACCAGAGTTCTGAATGGATCTCAGAAATAGAACCTTGACACTGCCCCCCCCGGTGGATATAATAAAACCAATCGCATAACCAAAACAACTGTGAACAGAACGAGTACCTGCCCCAGCGGGAGTACCAGAGAGCCTCGGACGGTGGAATGAGGCATCAGCGCGGGCAGCGAATGGATCTGGGAGTTGCGCCCCGAACC
>JBBSEL010001094.1:0-1875 GCA_038239755.1 Chloroflexia bacterium
CTAACCCCAACCCCCACTCAGCACTCAGCACTCTACTCCGGGATGTCGGGGATGCCGCCGCGCAGGATCCAGCGCAGGAAGAGGGTGTAGGCGACGATGATCAGTAGGGCCAGGCCGGTGACGATGGCGAGGATGAGCAGCGGATTTTGCGCGGCGGCGATGGCCGGATCGAGCGGGGCCAGCACGGCGCTCAGGGCGACCCCGGCCATCCAGGCCCCCAGCAGCAGCGCGGCATAGAGGGCCAGCGCCCAGCCGTTGAACAGCCAGCGCGGGCGGGGGAACTGCCGTTGCCGCCACCCATAGACGGCCCCGACCTCGGCGGCGATGATCGCCAGCACACAGAGCCAGACCAGCATCTCAGACCTTCTTTCCGATATAGAGCAGGTGCTCGGCGGCCCCGTAGAGGCTGGGATCCTGACCGAGCCGGTAGCATAACTCCACCCAGGCATCCCACGCCGCGCCGCTCAACGTGTTGACCCCCTCTTCAATCCGCGCCACCATCCCTTCACAGCCGATCAGGTTCAGCGTCTCGAAGCCTCCAGCCTCCATCAGGGGGCATACCTCGGTCGGGTGGGCAAAGTAGGCGTCGATAAAGTAGCCGGTGCCGGGCTGGTTGAGGCCGTTCGTGATGATCTCCTCCAGTTCGTCGGCCCGGTCCACCGACCAGGCGGGTTGCATCTGGGCCGCATAGCGCACCGGGGCGAAGCGGCAGATGAACGCCGCCGCCAGCACACCGCCGGGCCGCAGCACCCGCCACGCCTCAGCCACAGCCATCCGCCGCGCCGTCTCTGTCCGCAGGTGGTAGAGTGGTCCCAGGAGTAGTACGGCGTCATAGGGAGCGTGCGGCAACGGCGGCAACGCCGTAGCGTCCCCATGCACAGTGCTGTCCAGCACGACTCCGGCCTCGCTGGCCCGTTCGTGGGCGAACGCCAGGTTGCCCGCCGCCAGGTCCAGCAACGTGACGGTGTACCCCCGCCGGGTCAACTCGATCGCATAGCGCCCCGGCCCGCCGCCGCTATCGAGCACCGTGGCCGGGGGTGCGGGCAGATAGTCAGCGAGGGCGCGCAGCGTCACGGCGAACTCCATCCGGTGCCGTTCGAGCCGCTCCCACTCGTACTGCGTGTTCTCGTCGTAATAGCGCTCAATGATGGTCATACTGTATTCTACACCCGGAATAACGACCTGTCTAGAAGACGGGCAACCTGCCTACCAGTAGGCCCCCGGATTGTGGACGTTCTTTCCTGGACAGCAGGGGGAATGTGCCCGACAATAGAGAGGACGGAAACCGCCCGCGAGGGCGGGATAGCCCACCCCTCCGGCAGAACGTTGGCAGCACGAGAGGACTAGCGGAAGTGATCAGCGACACCCCCGGCAGGGCTGAGGACGGCTCTGCGCGCCCCCGGGGGTGTTCAAGACGGTGGGGGGCTCGTTTTATGTCGCCTTCGAGACGCCCCCCACTGCGGTACGCGCCGCGATCACCGCCCAACGCGCCATCCAGGGCACAAGCTGGCCGGGCATCGGCCCGCTGCGAGTGCGAATGGCTGTACACACCAGCCTGGTGGAACAGCGCGAAGACGACTACTTCGGCCCGCCGCTGAACCGGGTCGCCCGCCTGCTGGGGGCGGGGCACGGCGGCCAGATCCTCCTGTCGCAAGCCGCTGAAGAGGAGGTGCGCGAGGTCATGCTCCCTAGCACCTGCCTGCTCGACTTGGGTGAACACCGGCTGAAAGACCTGATCCGCCCCGAACGGATCTTCCAGGTGGCAGTGGACGATCTGCCGCCCGCCTTCCCCTCGCTGCGGTCACTGGAAGCGTTCGCCCACAACTTGCCGATCCAACTCACCAGTTTTGTCGGGCGCGAACGCGAGATCATCGA
>JBBSEL010001095.1:0-1869 GCA_038239755.1 Chloroflexia bacterium
CTCGGCGCGATCAACGAAATCGTCGTCCGCTGGCTCTATACCGGCCAGCCCGACCCGCTGGAACGGGCCATCCCGGCGCTGACACAGTTGCTTTTACAGAGTATCGGTTTGCGTGAAACGTGAAACGTGAAGCGTGATGCGTGATACGTGATCGGTACAAAAATCCGTTTAATCCGCTTCATAATCCGTTGACAGCTCACGCAGACCGATACTCTGTAAAAGCAGCCGGGTCAACGCCGGGATGGCGCGTTCCAACGGGTCGGGCTGGCCGGTATAGAGCCAGCGGACGACGATTTCGTTGATCGCGCCGAGCCAGACGGTGGCGGTCAGATCCGTATCCAGGGGGCCGATGGTGCCCGCCGCCTGGAGCGCGTCGAGTTGCCGGGCGATGCTCGCGGCGATGCGGGCATGGATGTCGAGCAGGCGGTGGTCGCCCAGGCGCCCCAGCCCGGCCACATCCACCAGCAAGATTTTGGCAAGCAGGCGATGGCGCGAGAAAATACCCAGCGTCGTTTCGACGGCGGTTTTGACGCGGGCCACGCCCACCGGTTGTTCGTTGATCCGTTCCTCCACCTCGTCCAACAACTGGCTCACCAGGTGGTCGGTCAGGGAGAGGAACAGGGTTTGCTTGTTGGTGAAATGAAAGTAGATCGTCCCCTTCGACGTGTCGGAGCGGCGGGCGATATCTTCGACCGCGCCCTCGTGGTAGCCGTGGTCGGCAAAGACCTCGGTCGCCGCGTCGAGGATGCGGGTGCGGGTCTGGGTGGGGTCGCCGCCGCCGACCGGGCGACCCGAAAATTTGCCGCTATCCATCACGCCACCTCCGCCAATGCCTGCCGGATCTGCCCGGCCAGTGCGCTCATTTCATCATCCGACAGCGGGATCACACCCTGGCCGATGTGCAACGCCTCTAGCTGTTGCTGGGCGAACGGGATACCGGCGGGCAGCGGGGCCACATGCCAGTGGACGTGGCGGTTGGCCTGCTGGCTGCCCAGGCTCAGAACGTAGAGCCGCTCGGTGGGCACCACCCGCTGCACCGCCTCGCCCACCCGGTAGACCACCCGCTGGAGGGCCAGGTACTCGTCCATGCTGAAATCGCCCGTCACCTGCTCGCGGTGGGCCGTCGGCGCGACGAGGACATAGCTGTAGAGCGTGGGGTACTTGTTGAGGAAGACAATCGCCGTCTCATCTTGCGCGATGACATGGTTACCGGCCAGCCGCCCGGCGATCATCTCGCAAATAAAGCAGGGGCCGGTGGTGATGCGCTCCACATAGGCGGTCATGTCGAACGGTTGGCGGGTGGGAAGGCTCATGCGTCCCTCCAGCCAAAGCTGTCGAACCAGACCCCGCGCCGCATATTCTCCAGCGCCCGGCGGACGTAGGGGATGACGTTGCCCGGCAGCGCATCCAGATCGAACCAGGCCAACTCATCGCACTTGTGCGGCTCGGCGTTGGTGATCGTCCCGGTCCAGCGAGTGGCGGCGAGAAAGAAATCGACTCGCTCGTCGTTTGAGCGACGGTGCATCACCCCGACCACCTGAAGGTCGGCGGGGTCGATCCGCACCCCGGCTTCCTCGAAGGCTTCGCGAACGGTCGCGGCGATCACTTCTTCGCCGCCGTCCAGGTGCCCGGCGGGGACGCTGTAGTTGCCGTCTTCGTAGCCGGTATTGGCCCGGCGCAGCAAGAGCACCTGCCCGTCGCGCAGCAGGAACAGGTGAACCGCCCCCAGCAGGCGGAAGCGCCGGTCGGCAGGCACGGTATCGGGTTGGGTGGGCAGTGTCGTCATCGTGTTTAGCATCGCATCTGTGTAATAGACTTGCCGGTCTATTTCCTAACACTTTCAGAATACCATGAAACTTCCGAAAAGTC
>JBBSEL010001096.1:0-1865 GCA_038239755.1 Chloroflexia bacterium
CTGACCGCCGAACTGGCCGAGGAGCAGGCGATCCTCGACCACGAGGGGGCCGACGCGCTGTATACCTGGGCCGCCGCTCGCCGGGGCCGTCGCAGCATGGCCGCCCCGCTGCTGGGTGAGGATGGCACCCCCCCCGCCGCCGAGGCCGAAGCGCCGAAGCGCCGCCGGGGTCGCCCGCCGAAAGCGCGCCCCGCGCTGGCCGAGGAGCCGACCGCGCCGCTCGTGTCGGAGGAGCCGCTGGCCGCGAACGGCAACGGGCACCACCCCGCCGACAACGGCGTAAGCAAGCGCGACCGGAGCCATTTGCGGCTGGTCAAGTAGGGGCTGGAGCCGGGGGTCAGGGGTCGGGGGCCGGGGTCGGGACGAGGTGTTATGCTCCACGAACTGGCGGAAGATGCGGTGGGGTTGGTGGTGCCGCTATTTGCGGCGGGGCCACCGACTTATGCCCAACTGATCATCCGCGCGGTGGCGGTGGGGAATGCGCCGGGGCGGGTCTGGGTGGATGAGGCGCAGGAGCCACGTTCCGCTTTTGTCTGGGACACGGCGCAGTGCTACGATCTGGCGGGCGCGGCAGACAACCCGGCGTTCAACGCGGCGCTGGGGCAGTTGATCCGGGAGCAGATCGCGCCGGATGCCGTGGCGCGGGGGTTCGGCCAGATCAAGGTGCGCACCACCGTGCCGGAGTGGGAGGCGGCTATCCCCGACCTGTTCCAGGCAACTCTGACGCAGCGAATGCGGCTGCTGTACACCTTCGCCGGGCCGCGCATCGCGGATTGGGCAGCCCGTCTGCCGCCAGGATTCGCGCTGGTGCCGATTGACGCCGCCTTGCTGGCCCAACCTGGCCTGGTCAACCGCGACCGCGTGCGGGAGGAAATCGCCTGCTGCTGGACCGAACCTGCGCTCTTTTTCGCTCGTGGACTGGGGATCGCCGCTATCCATGAGAATACTATTGTCGGCTGGTGTACGGGCGAGTATGCCAGCGGGCACGATATCGGCATCGGTATTGAGACCATCGCCGCATACCAGGGGCGCGGATTGGCGACCCTCACGGCGGCGGCGTTCGTGGCCCGTTGCCAGGAACGCGGGCTGGGGCCCTACTGGTCATGCTGGGCACATAATGCCCCCTCCCGCGCCGTCGCCGAGAAGGTCGGCTTCATCGCCACCCGCGAGTACCCGGCGTATGTGGGGACGCTGAGGTAGGAGTTGGTTGATCTGGCCCGCTCCTGATTCGTTCCATCCTCAGCTATCCTACCCGACCCTGTCATCCTGAGCGCAGCGAAGGATCTTGTGCGGGTGTCTAGATCGCGGGCGTTGCGCCGACTAACTCCGGGCTGGAGCATAACGACCCTCAGCACCGGGCATAGGCAAGAAGATCCTTCGCTACGCTCAGGATGACAGTGAGGGATGGCCGAACGTGGTATGAAATCCCTATATGAACTTGAGGAGGACAAGCATGGATGCGGTAGCGCTGCGCGAGGGCGCGTTGCGGGGGCGGGTGGCGGTGGTCACAGGGGTGAGCCGTCGCCGGGGGATTGGGGTTGCTGTGGCGCAGCAGTTGGCGGCGCTGGGGGCGGCGGTCTGTGTGCAACATTTCACCGCCTACGATGCGGCGCAGCCCTGGGGGGCCGACCCGGATGGTATCGGGGCGCTGCTGGCCGACCTGCGGGCGCTGGGCGGGCCGGTGGCCGAGGTGTCGGCGAATTTTGCCGATCCCGCCGCGCCGCAAGCGGTGATCGATGCCGCCGTCGCGGCGTTCGGCCATGTCGATATTCTGGTGGCGAACCATGCCTACAGCACCTCGGGGGCGCTGGAGGACCTGACCGCCGCCGATATTGACATGCATTTGCAGGTGAACGTGCGCGGCA
>JBBSEL010001097.1:0-1858 GCA_038239755.1 Chloroflexia bacterium
ACTCTGATCGGTGTCCAGGAGGTTCTGCGTCAGTTTGAAGCCGGTTTCCACGTACACATAGACATCAGCGCGTCCGGCCAGATCGACTTTTCGGACGGCAGACAAGACATACTGGTTGTTGAACTGGTCCATGCTGACATGCGGACCGTAATAGGTGATCTGATAGTACGAGGCGATCAACGGCAGGGTGGCCGGATCGAAGCCCGCCTTGATGCCGGAATTTTCGAGCATGAAGGTGTGATCGTGGCTGAAATAGTAGGTGACCAGGCCGACACCGGGGTTAGTGAAGTTGATAATGTTCATGTCGGTCTTCATCTCGCTGACGAGCCGGGAGCGTTCAAAAGGTTCGCTCGTCGAGAGAAACTGATCCAGGATGGTCCCCACCACTCCTTGTGATCCCATTTGTTGGGTCACATGGTTTAAGTCGGCCAGGCTGCTTTGCAGGTTAAGCTGAATCTGTCGTAAATTGCTTTCTGCGCCCGCATTTATTTTGTTGTTCAGGATCGAGGTGATAGCAAAGTACGAAACAGGGCTAACGCAGAAGAACATCATTATCGAACTGGAAACGACAATGAAGATGATGCGGTGTTTTAGCGTAAAGAACCGATACCAGGATGCACACACTCTCTGTTGTAACATACGAGAGTATCCTTTGCTGGTTGGGCCGTTTCCTAGCCGCCCACCGTCCACAAGCTGAACGCGAAGCGATACGCCGCCTCCCGCAATTGATACCGAGCGAGCGTGTCCGGCCCGCAACTCAGCGTGCCGACCCCCGGTGCGCCGCATCAAGATTGAGGAAGATCTCGGGGCGCGGAGCCAGATCGCTCGTGTGCCGGGCCGCGAATAGATCGCTATCGCTCAGATGCAACGCCAAGAACTCGAAGGTGAGCTGCGCGGCCACCCGCAGCCCGCGCCCCCGCGCATCACTGAGGGTGAGCCAGCGCACGTCGCACTTGTGCCCGGTTCCTGGGGCCATCATAGCCGGGCCTGCCTGGAGATGCTGCTCCGCCTGGCTTTGAAATACTGTCGGTAGCTGCGCAATCTAGTAGGCCCCATCTAACCGTGGTCGTGCCTGGTTTAGCAGACGAATTTGTGCCTGCGGAATTATCCGACCATGGTTAGATGGGGTGCTACCTTGTGGGTACAACGGGCTGTTTATTTATCAGGCACGGTGGGCTTGTCGTTATCCAGTTCGGGGGAACCGGCGACCGGAGCGGTCCAGAGCTTGCCCGCCAGGTAGTCGGCCAGGTTATCGCTGTTGACCACCACGGACGGGGTCAGCAGGATCTGCGGCACTTTCTCCCCCGCCAGGACCTTCTTCATCGTGTCCACCACCGTTTGCCCCATCCGCGTGGGGTCCACCCCCAGCGTCGCAGTGAACTTGCCCGCCTTGATCAGGTCGAGCGTCGGCTGGTTGCCGTCAATGCCCACGGCGAAGAAGTCTACATTGATCTTCTTGCCGAGTTGCTCCCCGGCCAAGGCCGCGCCGATTGCCATCTCGTCGCTGTTGCCGTAGAAGACGTCGATGTCGGGGGTCTTCTGCCAGGCGATGGTGGCGACTTCCTGGCCTTTGGTCCGCAGCCATTCGCCGGATTGCTCGCCGACGACCTGCACATTGGGGCAGTTCTTGGTCAGACCGGCTTTGAACCCGCCGGTGCGACGATGGGAGAAGATGCTGTCGATGCCGAGCAGGATGTAGACCTTGCCCGCCGTCTTATCCATCGTCGTATTGTTCTTCTTGGCGAGCAGCCCGCAGGTGTATTTGGCGAGGTTGGCCGCGCCGCCCCACTGATCGTAACCGATGTAGGAGGCGACGGTGCCCTCCGAGAAGGGGGTGATGAAGTTGTGGGCCAGGATC
>JBBSEL010001098.1:0-1857 GCA_038239755.1 Chloroflexia bacterium
CCCGCTCGTCGTTTCAGGAGTTAAAGGGGTGTTTGTCACCGACATGTTTAGCCCTGCTCAGGTCCGGCTGCGCCACGCTGACGCAGCGCCTCGTAGAGCATGATCGATCCGGCGACAGCGGCATTGAGCGAGGCGATCTGGCCCTGCATCGGCAGGCGCAGTGCCCCGTCGCAGCGCGCCCGCACCAGGCGGCCCACCCCCGCGCCCTCGGCCCCCACTACCAGCCCCAGCGGGCCGGTCAGGTCGGCAGCGGTATAGGCGGTCGTCGGCGGATCGGTATCCAGCGCCCAGACCCACAGCCCCGCCCCTTGTAATTCTTCGATGGCCCGCGCCAGGTTGGTGACCTGGGCCACCGCCAGATGCTCCACCGCCCCTGCCGAGGCGTTGACCACCGCCGGGGTGACCCCCACCGCCCGGTGTTCGGGCAAGACCACCCCTGTCACTCCGGCGGCCTCGGCGGTCCGCAGGAGGGTGCCGAAGTTCTGCGGGTCCTGGAGGCTGTCGAGCAGCAAGATCAGGGCATTCGCCCCCGCCGCCTGCACCCGCTCCAGCAGGTCGCCCCACGGGGTATAGCGGTAGGGCGCGGCCTGGGCGACCACCCCCTGGTGATTGGCATGGTTGGTCAGTTGATCCAGTTGCAAGGCGGGCACCTGCTCAACCGGGATGTGCCGCGCCCGCGCCAGTTCCACAAACTCGGTTATGGGCGCGGTGGGCCGGGGAGCCGGGCCACTCCCTTTGCCCCGCCCTGCCCCTGGAGCCGGAGCCGCGCCCCCCGCCAACAGCAAACGGTGGACGACGCGCCCGCCCTGCACGGCTTCGCGCACGGCGTGCCGTCCATACAGCCATTCGCTCGCCACTAGTCCTCGCTGCTGGAACTAGGAGCCGTCGAGGTGGGCGTGCTCTCTTTGGCCGGGGTGTCCGACGAACCGGAGTCACCCGACGATGCGGTCGAGTTGGTCGAGCTAGAGGTAGAGTTAGAGTTAGAGTTAGAATTGGGGCCGTTACTCTTGTCCGTCGTGGAGGCGGAGTTACTCTTGCGGCTGTCGGTGCTGTACCACCCGGACCCCTTGAAGATCACCCCGACCGGCTGAAGCACCCGCCGGGTCTCTTCGCCGCAGTTGGGGCAGACCCGGATCGGTTCGTCGTTGATCGACTGGAGCCGTTCAAAACGCTGGCGGCACACCTTGCACTCGTATTCATAAATAGGCATAGACCTGGATTACACTCCTTCACACGATGGGACCAGCGGCCCTAATGCACCGCTAACTCTTTATTATACCATAAGGGTGGATGATGGGGCGGCCTAGTGAGCTTCCTGGTTCAACCGCTCCATCACCCACATGCGGATCAACGTCTGGTAGCCGATGCCGCGCTGCTGGGCCACCACTTTAAGCCGGGTGATCGTCTCCCGATCCAGCCGCAGCGAGATCTGCGCCTTGCGCGGGCGGGCATCCACGAAGGTCACATCTATCTCGGTGACATCGTCCATGTAGTCAACAAAGCTGTGCGTGTCCCAAAAATCTGACTCTTCCTGATCGCTGGCAAATTGTGGAGTTTTAGCCATATTGCACCTCACTTGCGGCTATAAAATCGCCGTTCAGCAGCGTCCATATCACGGGCCGTGATTACTTTAACGTGGTGATCCACCCATACAAAGACTACAGAAAGGTAGCGCCCGGCGTTAGAGCGACCCACAAACCGGAGTTTTCCACCTTCCACCCGTTGAACTTTATAAGGTGGATTGTAAAATGCTTCCTCAACCTCATCTGGCCGAACATTATGCTTCATCATAATCTTCTCAACGACCCAATCCATCCACAGAAAGCCTTCGATATAGAGTTCCATTCACAACTCCCC
>JBBSEL010001099.1:0-1849 GCA_038239755.1 Chloroflexia bacterium
ATGCCGATGGCCGAAGCGGTTGCCATACCCTTCTTCACCCAGCACATCGACGGCGAGACGGGCGTGCTCAACGCCACCGAGAGCCAGGAAAAGGCCGCCGACGTGCTGTTGAACGAACTGCTCAAGTGGGCCGAAGCGCTCAAGCCCCTCCACAGCTAGACGAATACCCGATAGACAAGGCCACTCAGCCCTGGTTGAGCGGCCTTGTTTGCGTGTCCCCCCCTAAAATCCCGACGCGGTAGCGACACCGCCGATGCCGCGCCGGGCGAACACGGCAGGGGTATAAATCTTGCACGGACCCGCCTATTCCCGTAAACGACATCAATCGGCGTAGACCGCACTGCCCGCGCCCGGCTGGCCCGGCGACTCGGCTAATTGGACCACTTGCAATAGAGAGGGATTGGACCGCATGAACGATCACTATTCCTGGTGGCAAAAAGGGGTGATCTACCAGATCTACCCGCGAAGCTTCATGGACCGCAACGGCGATGGCGTGGGCGACCTGCCGGGGATCTTAGACCGTTTGGATTATGCGCAATGGATCGGGGTGGACGCGATCTGGCTGTCGCCGATCTACCCGTCACCGATGGCCGATTTCGGCTACGATGTGGCCGACTACACCGGCATCGAACCACTGTTCGGCACGATGGACGATTTCGACCGCCTGCTGGCCGATGTTCACCGCCGGGGGATGAAGCTGCTGCTCGACCTGGTGCCGAACCACACGTCGGACCAGCATCCCTGGTTCATCGAGTCGCGCGCCTCGCGGGACAACCCCAAGCGGGACTGGTACATCTGGCAGGACCCCGCGCCGGGGGGCGGCCCGCCGAACAACTGGCCCGCAGCGTTCGGCGGCGGGGCCTGGGAGTGGGATGCGCCGACCGGGCAATATTACCTCCATTCGTTCGCCGTCGAGCAGCCCGACCTGAACTGGCGGAACCCGGAGGTGGAAGCCGCCGTGTTCGACGCGATCCGCTTCTGGCTGGACAAGGGGGTGGACGGCTTCCGGGTGGATGTGATCTTCTATCTGCTCAAAGACGCGCTGTTGCGCGACAATCCGCCCAACCCCCACTTCCAGCCGGGCGGGGATCCGAGCCATGCCCAGATCCCGGTCTACAGCCGCAACCGTCCCGATGTCCATGAGGTCATCCAGCGGATGCGGAGGGTCTTTGATGCCTACGAGGAGCGGGTGATCGTCGGTGAGGTCTACCTGCCCAATGACGAGTTGATGCGCTACTATGGGGCGAACAACGACGAGACCCACCTGCCGTTCAACTTCCAACTGATCCTCCTGCCCTGGCAAGCCGATATCGTCCGCGAGGCGGTGCGGGCCTATGAGGCGATGCTGCCGGAGGGGAGTTGGCCGAACTGGGTGCTGGGCAACCACGATCAGCACCGGATCGCCACCCGCGTGGGCCGGGCGCAGGCGCGGGTCGCCAACATGCTCCTGCTGACCCTGCGCGGCACACCGACCTGCTACTTCGGCGACGAACTGGCGATGGTGGACGGCGAGATTCCCGCCCATATGGTCCACGACCCGCAAGAACTGGGCAAGCCGGGGCTGGGCCTGGGACGCGACCCAGAGCGCACGCCGATGCAATGGGATAACAGCCCGCACGCCGGGTTCACCACCGGGCAGCCCTGGCTGCCCCTCGCTACCGACTACCCCCGCTACAACGTCGCCGCCGAGCGCGACGACCCGGCGGCGATGCTGACCTTGTTCCGCCAGTTGATCACCCTGCGCCGTGCGTCCCCCGCGCTCAGCGTCGGCAGCTATAGCGACGTGCCCGCCGCCGCGCCCGATGTGTTCGCCTACCGCCGCGAGCAGGGAGACGAGCGGCTGCTGGTG
>JBBSEL010001100.1:0-1848 GCA_038239755.1 Chloroflexia bacterium
CCACCAACCCCGGCGTGATTACGGCATCGCGGGCGTCGATCACCTGCGTCTGCGGCCCCCGGTGCGCGGCCAGATCGCCCGGCCCCACCGCCAGGATCAGCCCGTCTTTGACCGCAATCGCCCCGCCCTCGATCAGGCCCAATTCGGCCTGCTGCGGGCCTTTGCGCGGCTTGGGCGGCCCGGCCAGTGTGCAGATCTGGCCGCCGAGGATGATCAAATCGGCCTCTATTGCGGTTGTGTCCACAGCGCAACTCCTCCGCGTATTGCGGCTAATCCACTACTGTATCTGGATTCACTTCCTCCAGCCAGATCTCGTCGCATACGATATCAAGCTGCGACCCACATGAGCCGCGAATTTGGTGATGGTGCAGACTCGTGCTTATCGGTACGCCCTTGTCTCGCATTTCTTCAATGATCGGGGATGGGTGCAGCATGTCCCAGTTAAGCAGATCTTCGTGTGTGGCGCAGTATCCCATCATATCGGCTTTCACTCGCATGGCGCTACGAAACTGGATGTCTACAATGGGGCTGGTGATATGGAGATCATAGAGAGGTTGCCTATCTTCCTCTGGATTTATGCCACACCGCATGTATACGGTGACTTCACCCACAGAGGACCATTCCACTTTGAGCCGGTAGATATGGGCATCGTGCCAAAGCCATTCAACAATATCCAATTGGTCCACGCGCACAGCCATAAACGATCCTCCAATAGTCCGATCAGACTCGAATCCTCCAGCCGGGGTTCTGGTGCCTGTTCATGGCGTACCTGCTCCCAGCCGGATCGCGCTCACGCCCAGGCTGAGGTGGCGGGTGTCGCCGCCCTGGCCTGCGTCTGCCGGGCTGGCGCTGCCTTCGGGGACGACCAGCCGCACCCGCTGCGGCCCGGCAGGCCAGGGGATCGCCGGGGTGGTGACGGGATGGAGCGTGCCGTCGGCGGGCACCGCTTGATCGAGCACCTGCCGGTCGTCCACCCAGACCTGGAGGTGGCGCGGCGTGGCGAAGCTCGTCACTGCCAGTGTCAGCGGGGCCGTCGCGGGCGCGGCGCTGTAGACGCACAGGTCGGCCTGCGCGCCGTTGATCCAGCGGAAGGGCTGCCCGGCGCTCTGCTCCACGTCGTACCAGTCGGGGCCGAGTTGCAGGAAGGTCTGGAGTGGGGCGGCGCTGGGGCGCACCCGGTAGATTTTCGCCGTGCCGTCCTCATAGGCCGGGTCGGCTAGCCCGCCCGCCAGCGCGGCGTAGCTGTTGAACTGCTTCGGCGGGAGCGGGGTCATGTGGTCGGCCTGCACGAACCCGATCTTGTAGATGGCGATGAACCCGATCCCGGTCGCCTGCAAGAGCGCGGGTAGTTGCGTTGCCGCCGTGGGGGTGATGATGTCGGTCTGCGGCAGGCGAGGGTAGCGGGCGAACGCCTGGAGCGGCGAACAGGCTTGCGTGTACGGCTCGACCACATGGCGCGACAGGTAGCCACTGGTGATCGGGCGGCCATGCCCGATCTGGTAGAGCATCCGCGGCGCATCGATCCAGCCGTGCTGGGTGAACGGGAACTCCAGCAGCGCTCCCGGTGCCGGGTCGCGCCCCAACGCCGCCAGCGCCGTGGGGATCGGCATCACCTCGGTGACCCGGTTGTGCAGGGGCAGATCGAGCAACAAGAGGCCGATGATGACCACCGTTAGCCATTTTGGAGTTTGGATTTTGGATTTTGGAATGGTAGTTACTGGCCCAGCCTCAGCCGTCAGCCCTGTACCTGACCGTCTCGCCAAAATCCAAAATCCAAACTCCAAAATCCCGAACCCGGCCAGCACCCCCAGTCCCAGGTAGGCCAGGGTGGCGAAGCGTTCCGGCCCA
>JBBSEL010001101.1:0-1845 GCA_038239755.1 Chloroflexia bacterium
AGGGGTTAGGGGTTGGTAACGGAGGTTTGAGGTTTGAGGTTTGAAGTTGCAATTCCTCACGCCTCGTCCCTCGTCCCTACCAACCCCCAACCCCTATCCCCTATCCCCCATTCATTGTCACGTTCCGCTGGCCTGCCCGGTAGAGTAAGGCGACCACAGCGGCGGCAATAGCCAATGCGATGATGAGCCGCAGCAGGGTTGCGGTGAAGAAGTCGGGCGAGGGGGCGACCCACAGCCGGGCCGGGCCGTAGACGATGGCGCTGAAGGGCAGGGCGCGGGCGATACTCGACAGCGGCTCCGGGAACACATCCAGCGGGATCATCATGCCGCCGAGCAGCATCACCATCCGCCGGTAGATGAAGTCGAACGCCCACGTATCCTCCACCCAGAAGGCCAGCAGGCCGATAGCGCAGGAGATGAGAAAGTCCAGCACCAGCGCCCCAATCAGCACCAACCCCGCCCCGGCCAGGCCCGGCAGGGTGAACGGGATCGGCCCGACGAATAGCAGAGCCAAGAGGCTGCCCAGCCCCAGCAGCAGCCCGAACCGCACCAGCCGTTCGCCTGCATAGTCGGCGGCCAGGTAGAGCACGTAGTTATAAGGCTTGTTCAGCCGGTAGGCCAGCTCGCCCGACTTCACTTCTTGATCGATCTTGTTCCGCAGCAGCGGGGTGCTGAGCATGATCGCCTCGGCAAAGGCGAAGTACCAGATCATCTGCGCCAGGTTATATTCGCCCAGTGGGGTGGTGCCCAGCGTGCGGTAAGTCAGCGTCCAAAGCTGGACAAAGACGAAGATGATCAGCACCAGGAAGATGCCGCGCAGCAACACTTCGCTCCAGTAGGCCAGGTGGTTGATCACGCTCATCCGCAGGATCGCGCCGTACTTGCCCGCCCGCCGCCACCACGGACCCGGCCCCCGGAGATTGTGGATTGCGGATTTTGGATTTTGGATGATTATGGGCGTATCCATGTCAGGCCACCTCCACGGGTTCGGGCTGGATCTTCTTCGTAACTGGCCCCTGACCCCTGGCCCCCGGCCCCTCGTCTTCCGCCTGGTTGTAGATGGCGGCGATGATCTGCTCCATCGGCGGGTCTTCGATGGTGATGTCGGCCACGCGGTAGCGGCTAACCAGCGTGCTGATGATCGCTTCCATCGTCGTCGCCCCGGTGTTGACCTGGAGCTTCGCGCCATAGGTGCTGGTTTTGAGCACGGTTGTGCCGGGCAGGGCCAGACCCTCCGCCGGGATCGGGTCCTGGAGCTTCAGGTCGATGATCTTGTGCTGCAAATACTGGCGGCGCAGGGTGCTGACGCTGGTGTTGAGGATGATGCTGCCGTGGTTGACCACGATGACCCGCTTGCACAACTGCTCGATGTCGCCCGCGTCGTGCGAGGTCAGAAAGACCGTCACCTGTTCCTCGCGGTTTAATTGCTTGATCAGGTCGCGGATCTTGCCCTTGGCGATCACGTCGAGGCCGATGGTTGGCTCATCGAGGAACAGCACCTTGGGCCGGTGGATCAGCGCCGCCGCCAGTTCGCAGCGCATCCGCTCGCCCAGGCTCAGCTTGCGCGCCGGGGTCCGCACCAGATCCCCGATCTCGAACACCTCGATCAAGAAGTTGACCCGCGCCCGGTACTCGCGCTCGTCCAGTTCAAAGATGCGGGCCAGCAGGTTGAACGTGTCCATTGGGGGCAGGTGGATCCACAGTTGCGACTTCTGGCCGAACACCGAGGCGATGTTGAAGGCCAGGCGTTCGCGGTCGCGCCACGGGGTCAGCCCCAGCACCTGGGCGCTCCCGCTGCTGGGATGGAGGATGCCGGTCAGCATCTTGATCGTGGTGGACTTGCCC
>JBBSEL010001102.1:0-1823 GCA_038239755.1 Chloroflexia bacterium
AGATCGTCTATTTCGCCGGAGAAGCCGCCGAAGCCCATCGTGGAGCGCTGCGCCAGGTGTTGATCACCGAGGGCGGGCCGTGGTCGCTGGTGGGCCGCCTGGCCGAGCCGGTGCCCGCTGTTGGACCGGGCAGCCAATTGGAACTGGTTGTTGCCTGAGAATCCCCTAAAGAATTCTGCGCTCCCTATAGTCGTTATACACAGGCTCTCGTCATCCTGCGCCCCGCAAAGGATCGTGCCGCCGGTCCAGCATCTGGACCCCTGGCCCGATCCTTCGTCGGATATTCGCTGCGGCGCGCGGGGAAACCCGGTCCAATACTGCTCAGATCGCTTCCGATTTTGTCGTAACTTTCCGCTAGACCGATCATTCTAATAGGGTATTACGCTCGTACCCTCGGTAGCAATGGGCAGGGTGGGCGCATATTGCGTTTTGCAAAGCTGGGCACGGGAGAATTTTTGCGGGGCATCGGCTCAACACGAGGCATCCGCATTTCCTTTCTTTCCTTACACAATGCTGTGGTTTGTCGCTACTTTAAGCTGTATCAGGCAACCAATGGTGGACAATCACAAAGAATTGATCGATCACTGTTAACGATTATGACACGGCGGAACCAACTGTATCCGCGCTGCGTATAACATAGACAGCAGCGAACACATCACGGGCATTGAAGCTGTGGCATGTGTCTTGCTTTAAGGCGTTGACTTTTTAGCGCGAAGCCCCTGGCGGGAAGGGCCACCGTGGTCGCCCTTTTCGCGCTCCGACTTTCTACAAGTGAGGTATTATTGTGGCTCAGAATCAAGCCGACGAACGCTTGCGACTCCGGCGGGTGCTGCCGGAGCGGGCCATCGCTCTGGCGATGCAGAATCGCTGGCGCGAGGCTGCCGACGTGAATCGCACCATCTTAAAGATTGACCCCAACGACGCCGATGCCTACAACCGGCTCGGCAAGGCGCTGCTCGAACTCGGCCAGATTCGGGAGGCGTATGATGCGTATACCAAAGCGGTCGAGCTATCGCCGACCAATATGATCGCGCAGAAGAACATGCAGCGGCTGGCCCCATTGGTGCAAGGGGGCGCGACGGTCGCGGCTCCGGCGCGGGCCACCCCGGCGGGCGAAGCGGTTCGTCCGCAGACGTTCATCGAGGAGACCGGCAAGACCGGCCTGACCACGCTGATCAACCTGGCAAGTGGCCCGACCCTACTGACGCTGACCGCCGGGGACCGTCTGGTCCTGCGGGTGGATAACGGCAGCCTGCTGATCTACACTGCCACCGAGGATGGGGCGTATCTCGGTCAGGTGGAACCGAAGCTGGCCCACCGGCTGATCAAGTTCATCGAGGGCGGCAACCGCTACAGCGTCGCCGTGACCACGGTGAGCGAGAAGAGCCTGAGCATCATCATCCGCGAGATCTTCCAATCGCCGACGATGCAAGGGCGGCCCAGCTTCCCGGCCAAGGCCGTCCCGGCAGCCTACCGCACCGCCCGCGAAGGCGCGGCCCGCTACGGCGCGGAGGACGACGACGAGGGCTTTGGCGAGGATTACGACACCGACACTGACACCGATGCTGAAGAGACGGAAGAAGAGCCGGAGTTCGAGGACGACGAAATCGACGACCGCTAGATACGAGTGGTCGGTTCCATGCAATCACCGCGCCCTGGGGAATGATCCCCAGGGCGCTTTTTGTTGCGTTTGCGGCTGATAATAGCCCACCCCCGCTGTCATGCAGTGCGCCCCGGAGGGTAGTGTTGGGGGTACCGGGGTGTCCACGAATAAAGCGCTCAAGGCCTGGGCCCCCCAACCCCCCCAGTACATGCGTCGCGGC
>JBBSEL010001103.1:0-1821 GCA_038239755.1 Chloroflexia bacterium
CCCTACGGCGACAGCGCTCCCGCTGTTAACGAGGTTGCAGCAGCCACATTTTAAGGAGCCGCGGCACCCCACACACATCAAAAGGGCACCGAGATTCTTCTCGGTGCCCTTCGGTCATGGTGGGACGGATTAGCCGACCGGCACCTCTAGCGGCTGGAGGCGCGCCACGATTGCGGCCCGCTGCGGCTCCAGGAACGGCGGCAGAGCCACCCGTTCGCCCAGCGTGGCTTCGTCCTCGTCCACCATGAACCCCGGCCCATCCGAGGCGATCTCGAAGAGGATGCCGTTCGGCTCGCGGAAGTAGAGGCTGCGGAAGTAGTAGCGGTCCACCAGCCCGCTGCTCGGCACGCGGAACTCGGCCAGCCGGTCGATCCAGGCGTCGTGTTCAACGAATGTTGGCGTGCGGAAAGCGACGTGATGCACCCCGCCCGCGCCCGAATGGGTGGCACCCAAATCAGGCTGCACGGCGATATGCAGTTCCGCCGCCGCGCCGCCCTCGCCCATCTCATAGACATGGACGGTGTGCTGCGGGTTCTCCGGGTGCGGGTACTCGCGCACCGGGCGCATGTTGAGCACCTTCTGGAGGATCATATCGGTGGTCTGCAAGCGGGGCACGCTGAGCAGGATCGGGCCGAGGCCGCGCACCTGATAGGCGGCAGGCACGGGGCTGCGGTCCCACGGGTAAGCCGGGCCGGTGCCGCCGTCGTCCACCAGCGCCAGCCGCTGCCCTTCGGGGTCCTCGAAATCCAGCGTCAGGCGGCCATCGCGTTCGGTGATCGCGCCGGTGGTGACCCCCCGTTCGCGCAGGTGGGCATCCCACCAGGCCAGCGCCTCGCCGCCCGCGACCCGCAGGTGGGTGCGGGTGATCGCCCGCGTGCCGCGCCGTTCGCGCGGCACCGGCCAGTCGAAGAAGGTCAGATCAGATCCCGGACTGGCTTTCGCGTCGGCATAAAACAGATGGTAGGCGCTGGTGTCGTCCTGGTTGACGCTGCGCTTTACCAGCCGCATCCCCAGCGTTTGGGTATAAAAGCGATAGTTCTCGCGGGCGTTGGCAGAAACCGCCGTCAAGTGATGAATGCCAGTCAGGTCCATGTTCTAGTTCCTCTCGTATCCGGCCCACCCGGTAGCGGGCGCGGTGGTTAAACGGGCGATACGTTGTCGTCCGGCTCGTCGGTTAGTCCTGCCGCCCCTTTGCCGAGCCGTCGCAAGAGGGCGAGGAGTGTAACCCGCTCCTCCGGGGTGAGCACGGCGACGACCTCATCCAGGTCGGCAGCGTGCCGCAGGAAGGCCGGTTCGATCAGGGCGCGGCCCTCGGCGGTGAGTTCCACCAGGCGCACCCGCCGGTCCTGCGGATGATCTTTCCGCACGACCAGCCCGCGTCGAACGAGCCGGTCCACCGCCGTGGTGATCGAGCCGGTGGTGAGGAGCAGCTTCCGCCCCAGTACATTCACCGGGAGCGGCCCCTTGTGCAGCAGCGCCTCCAGCAAGCTGAAATCACTGGCGCACAGGCCGGTGCCCGCGATGCTCTGGAGTGCGCTGGCCTCCACGGCGCGGTTGGCCCGCGAAAGGACCAGCCAGACGTGGGTACCGGTGGGGATTTGCGACATGGGCGACCTCCTCTTGCTCTTAATTATATCACGATATAATCTTGATGTCAAGATATTCAACGTCAAGCTATTTAGAGAGTGATCAAGCCGACTGTTGGAGGGAGGGAGCTAGCGCAGGCACACGGTGGCGCAGCTATCAGGGGTCCAGGCGGATGCCGGTCAGCGTGACCTGGGGGGCATAATGCACGGCGGTGCCTTCAGGTTCGTCGATCTC
>JBBSEL010001104.1:0-1812 GCA_038239755.1 Chloroflexia bacterium
GCCCGGCCCAGATGCTGGTTCACGCGCAGTTCCTGCCAGAGCGCCGCCTGGTGCTGGAACTGGAGCGACACGAGTACGACAACTCCACCGCGCCGGTCGTGCGTAAGGCGGTGGAAGAGGAGTGGCAGGTCGGATCAAGCCGCTGGCCTGCCTGGTACTACGTGCGGGATGTGGAGCCGCATGAGTATTTCTTGTTCCGGGCGTGAGCTGGTCCTGACCGCGCCTTCCAGTGTCTGCCCAGAGTGGGTATAATAAACCTAAGCGCAGCGTCCTGGTGATGCCGCGTTGGTGCGAGCGCCAGGGGGTTGGGAGCGACCAAGGAATCAAGCGGGGAGGAACTATTATGGCTGTTGCTGTGCCGGTCGGCACCTTACGGGTGGTCAACGCTGACGGTGTGACGATCCTCGATCTTGATGCGATCCAGGGCCTCTGGACAGCGGAGCAGTATCTCCAGTTCACTAACTACAGCCGCTGGTTAATCGAATTTACCAATGGTAAGCTGGAGGTCTTGGCTATGCCCACTCGACAGCATCAGGCGATCCTGGGATTTCTGTACGTCGCCCTGCTGACGTTCCTGCGACCGCGTGGGGGAGCCGTGTTTTTCGCTCCCCTCCGTCTGCAAATCCGCGAGGGCAAATTTCGAGAGCCGGATCTATTGCTGCTGCGGGACACGCTAGATCCTCGGGGACAAAACGCCTACTGGCTAGGCGCGGATCTGGTTCTGGAGGTGGTCAGCGCCGACGACCCCGAACGCGATACCGTCGTCAAGCGCACCGACTATGCCGAGGGGCGGATTCCCGAATACTGGATTGTGCATCCCGAAGAAGAAACGATCACCGTGCTGCGTCTGGAGCAGAACCAGTATGTTGAGCATGGCGTGTTCCGGCGGGGTCAAACCGCCACCTCGGTCTTGCTGCAAGGCTTTGCCGTCGCCGTGAGTGATGTCTTGGATGCCCGCTGAGTCAGCGACTCGCCCCAGAGTCTCCCCCAACCTGATGCTTGCTGATTGATTGGAATAGATCGAAGCAGGCCAGCACCTCTTCCCGTCTGCGTCAGCACTCCTCCTCCCTAGTGTGCATGCACTCGATATAGTGGTGTTAATCCAAAAAGCCCAGCCCCCCTGGAGGGGGCTGGGCTTTTGCTCCTATAGGTATATTGTGCGCGGTTACCGCCTGGCGGGTGTAGAGCAGTTAGGAAAGAAGGCCTGAGCAGTGATCTTGGCCGTCTGGCCGCGCGTTACATTACTGCCCCAGCGGAAGTATTTGCGGTGCTGCGGGTCGCACGGCTCACTTGGTCCACCGCAGTCGTAGCCGCTGATGATCCCACGCATCGCCAGCCGCTCGATGTAAAGCCAGAACACGTTGCCGCTGGTCACATCGGTGAATGTCTGCTGCTCCGGCGGGATCGGCTCCGTGAAGTTTGCTGTTACCGCCACGATCTTACTGATCTGGCCGCGCGTGACCGGATTGTTGGGCCGGAAGTAGGGGCGGTTGCCGGGCGCGACGCACGGCTCAAACGGGCCGCCGCAGGGATAGCCGCCGAGGATGCCCCGTCCGGCCAAGCGTTCGATCCATAGGTGGAATGTGCTGCCTGGCGGGACATCTTCGAACGTCTGCTGGGCCGCGGGCACCGGGTCGGTCAGCCCCGCCGCCGTAGCGACAATCTTGCTCGCCTGGCCGCGCGTGACGTGGTTGCTGGGCCGGTAGTAGAGGCCGGGACACGGCTCGCCGGGGCCGCCGCAGGGATAGCCGCTGACAATGCCCCGGCAGGCCAGGCAGCGGATGAAGTCATAGAAGGTGCTACCCGGTGGCA
>JBBSEL010001105.1:0-1789 GCA_038239755.1 Chloroflexia bacterium
CCCCCCCCCCCCCCCCCCACTACACCAACAGTGATGCGCTACCTGGTGGATCAAGCAACTTTGAGATAAGCAGAATGGGAAACGAGGGCGGGAGAGTGCGACCGCTGCCAACGAAACGGCGAACGGCCCCCCTATAGCAGAGGAGCCGTTCGCACAGGCCGGAAAGAGGCGGACCGGGTTAGCCGCCGAGCGCATCCTTGATGCGGCCCAGGAAGCCTTTGTCTTCGTGCGCGGTGGGCAGTTCATCGCCAAAGCTGCGGGCCAGCTCGGCCATCAGGCGGCGCTGCTCGTCGTTGAGGCTGGTCGGCACCTGGATATGGACCCGCACCAACTGGTCGCCGCGCCCGCTGCCGCGCAGGTGGGGTACGCCCCGCCCGCGCATGGTGAACACCCGGTCATGCTGCGTGCCGGCGGGGATCTTCAACTCTTGCGGGCCGTCCAGGGTCGGCACCTGCAAGTCCACCCCCAGGCTAGCCTGGGCCACGTTCAACGGCAGTTCCAGCACGATATCGTAGCCCTTGCGGCGGAACAGCTTGTGCGGCTTCACGTCGAACTCGATGTACAGGTCGCCGGGCGGCGCGCCCCGCGGCCCGGCATCGCCCTCGCCGGTCAGGCGGATGCGCTGGCCCTCGTTCAACCCGGCAGGCACCGTCACCACCAGGCGGCTGACTTCGCGCACGCGCCCCTCACCAGCGCAGGTCGGGCAGGGCGAACTGATCGTCGTGCCCTCGCCCCGGCAGGCCACGCAGGGGGCCACCGTCACCATCTGCCCGAAGATCGAGTTCTGGATGCGGCGCACTTCGCCGGTGCCGTTGCACGACGTGCAGCGGACGATCTCGGTGTCGGGGGCCGCGCCGCTGCCGTGGCAGGTAGCACAGGTGACCAGCCGCGACACTTCCAGCGGGCGCTCGACCCCGAAGACGATCTCCTCAAAGGTCAGGCTCAACTGGGTGACCAGGTCCGCGCCCTGGGTCGGCCCGCCGCGCTGGCTGCCCCGTGCGGCGGAGGCCATGAAGTCAAAAATATCGGAGAACGGCGACGCGCCAAAGGGACTATAGGCCCCGCTGCCCATGCCACCTTCGATCCCGGCGTGCCCGAAGCGGTCGTAGGCGCTGCGCTTACCCGCATCACTCAGCACTTCATACGCCTCGTTGATCTCTTTGAACTTCGCCTCGGCATCGGCGGCCTTGTTCACATCGGGGTGGAACTGGCGGGCCAGGCGGCGATACGCCCGGCGGACATCGTCCTCCGTCGCACCCCGCGCCACCCCCAGCACCTCATAATAATCGCGCTTGGTTGCACTCATTGTCATTTCCTACATATCCTTAACCTGAAAACCCGTCGCCTGAAACGTGAAGCGTGAGACCCACTATAAGGTTTACGCAATAGGTAATACGTAAGATGCAATGTGGCTGCACCATCTGACAATCACCAACAATCACGCATCACGCTTCACGTTTCACGTTTCACGCATTCGCCCGCTTGCCGACCCGCACCATCGCCGGGCGGATCACCCGGTCGTGCATCCGGTAGCCGTGGGAGAGTTCATCCACTACTACATCGGTCCCGTCGCCGCCATCTTCATATTCCACCGCTTCGTGGATGTTGGGATCAAACGGTTGGTGCAGCGACTCAATCGGCGTGACGCCTTCGGCCTCTAACATACTGCGCAGCTTGCGGTCGATCATACTCAGCCCGGCCACCCAGGGATTTTCCTTGAGGTCGGGGGCGGCACCCAGGGCGCGCTCGAAATCGTCTACCACCGGCAACAGCTTCTTGATCAGGCGCA
>JBBSEL010001106.1:0-1779 GCA_038239755.1 Chloroflexia bacterium
CACGCCGGGGATCCCCCAGCTTGGCATCCCCAAATTCCTGCTCCGCCCATTTCGCTGCCGTCGCTGCCGTCTCTTGATCATACTATCGATGTAGATCACACCGACGCAACGATAGCAAGCGAGTTGTGACTAATGGTCAGCTCCTGGGCCTCCTAGCGTACCTGAGCCGCACCGTCTTCGCCTGGTATGTCGAGACCCTCCAGGGCCACCTGTGCTCCGTGACCCTGCAACACCAGTTGTACCAAATCTGGCACAATTGCTACGGCAGCATCAGCCAGGCGCTGGGCATCATTCAGCAACATGCCCAGCTCGGCGCGGTCGAAGAAGAGGAGTTTGCCGCCCTGCGCGCCCTGCGCCGCGAGCAACTCCTGCTCCTGCGCCACTCCATCCTGGTGGCCGGCGAGTCCACCCTGCCCGACCAATTCACCATCATCGGCATTACCGCCGACGGCCGCTTCATCGCCATCAGCCAGAACACCCCTCAGTTCCTCATCATCCTGGGGCGCACCGGCAGCGGCAAGACCCACATCGCCATGCTGCTCATGGAAGGCTGCGTCGCCCCCTGCGAGGGTTTGGGCGAGATGATCAAGCCCCCCCGCATCGTGCGTTTCACCTCCGATTGCCACCAGGGCGTCACCGGCGACGAACTGCGCGCCGGCTTTTACCCCAACACCGACCCCACGCAGTGGGAGTATCTGCAAGAGGTCTACGGCGTCGAACGCTGGAACCTGACCATGAACGGCGCCTATCTGATCGGTCTGGAAGAGAGCATGCCGGCCTTTCGGCTAAAATACCCCGACCTCGTCGATCGCGGCCTGCTCATCGAGCCGCTGACGCTGGACCCCAGCGAGGTCGGCCTCTTCGGCTACACCACCTACCTGAACGGCGGCGCCGAGGCCACCAAGCGCGGCGGTCAGGCCATGTACCAGAAGATCATCGCCGGCATCATCGGCTGGAAGGGCGAGGACGCCTTGCCCGAGGTGATCCGCACCGAACTGCTCAAACACAAGATCGACAGCCGGGTCACCGGGGCGCTGATGATGCAGCTCGATCAGCTGAGCAAGATCATCAAACCCGGCCAGCACCTGATCCGCAAACTGGAGCGCGGCTGGCCGGTGCTGCTGCACCTGGAAGGCCGCTACGTGGGCGTCGAGCAGGTCAATCCCCTGCAGGTCATCGCCAGCAACGCCTTGTCTCGTCCGCTTCTCAATGGCGAAGACCCGCTGCGCTGGCACATCCACGACGAGGCCCATGGGGACATGGCGACCCCGGCCGGCAAGCGCCACCTGCAACTGGGGGGCGAGCAGCGGCGCCACCGGACCACCTCCCACGTGCTGGCGGCGCAGCGGGCCACCGACATCCCCAAGGGCGTGGCGCCCCAGGCCACCGTGGTGATCCACATGAGCACCGACAGCGAGGACGAATTCCGCGCGGCCAAGCGGCGCTTCGGGGTGCTGCACGACATCAGCTACCACGACGAGGTGCGCACGCTGAAGGACGGGCAGGGGCTGATCGGGGCCTCGCGGGCCAACCACCCGGCGCTGACACAGCGGGCGGTGGTGACGAATTTCCGCCCCAGCATCCTCGACGTCCGCGGCGAGACCTTCCGCTACGTCGGGGGCGAGGACAATGACGGAGAACCGGAGGATGACGACGAGTAGGCGGGGTTTCAAGTGGTCGATTTGACATCAACCTGAGGCACTGGAACCGCGGTGATCGTCGTTTGTGATACCTCTCTGATCACAAACCTCGCCCAGGTCGGTCAGCTTGAACTCCTTC
>JBBSEL010001107.1:0-1776 GCA_038239755.1 Chloroflexia bacterium
AAGTCAGCGGTCGTCTTATCCCCGAACACGCTACAGGCGATGACCACCACGCCATCATCCCGCTTGGTGGTGGTGCAGGCGGGCACGTCGATCTTGGCGCGGGTCAGTTCCACATCGAAGGGCGCCTGGTTCCCGCGCACAATCGTCAGCCGCACTTTGGTGCCTTCCGGCCCCCGGATCAGGGTCACGACCTGGTTCAGCGGGATCCCACTGATATCGCGGCCATCCACCAGGGTGATGATGTCGCCCGCCCGCAGCCCGGCTCGTTCCGCCGGGGTGTTCGGGATCGGGTTGCTGATCGTCAGCAGGTTGTTGCGCATCTCGACGTAGACGCCGACCCCCTCGAAGTTGCCCTGCAACTCGGAGGCGACAGCGGCAGTATCGACCGGCGGCAGGAACAGCGTGTAATCGTCACCCACCGATTGGGCCATCCCGGCGGCGGCCCCGTACCACAGCTTCTTGGGGTCGAGCGGGCGGAAATAGGATCGCTCGTTGACCATCTGGTAGACCTGATCAACGGCGGAACGGGCCGAGTCGTTGCTGGGCACGACGGTGGCCCCTGGGCCGGACGGGATGCCCCCGGCAGCGGCCAGGGCTTTGAGGTCACGATAGCGGTTTTCTTCAAACGCATACATGCCCAGCGCCCCCACGCCGACCGACAAAATCATCGCCAGGAGGCCCAGCAGGCTGAAGGCGGTTACATTACGCGAATTGACCATAGAAGGCTCCTCTGTAAGGCGGCCAGCCTGCGCGGCAGCGGGCGCGGCGGCAGAGCACGGCGGACAATCGGGGGGCCGCCCCCGGATATTCGGAAGCGTGTTCCCCACGGAGACACGCCGATTCTCAGTATAAAGGAAGGGTGGGGCAACGCGCAAGCCATCGCGCCGGACGATGCACGGTTCAGCCCGGTTGTTCTGGTGATAACTGCTGCTGGAGCGCACGGTAGAAGCCGGGTATGTCGGCCTGCTCCGGCAACCCGGCGACCTGGGCATCGCCCAGTTCCACGATCAGCCATGACCCGTCGCGGTGCTGGGCCACGTCCATCGTGAAGAAGCGGCTCTGCACTGTTGCGGCCAGCGCCGTGAACGGCTCCAGCGGCGGCCCGCTCCCAGCATAGTCACCCACCTCCCAGTAGGGCAGGGTGGTGAGCGGCACGCCGTCCAGGTAGAACACGCGGAACTCTTTGCTCAGCGGCATCCCGCTCTGGGGGTGGGTGGCGAGGGGCGCAAAGGGCACGAATTCGCGGAAAACTAACCCCTCGTTCAAGTCCGGCCCGCGCAATTCCAGAAAGCGCCGCACCACCCGCTCGACCCCGGTCCGGTCTGCCGCCGAGGGGATATAGCAGGCCGTGACCCACTCGTGCTTCTCCGACTTCACAAAGTCTTTGACGATGACAGGGCCGTCGCCCAGCGGGCGCAGCGCAGCCATCACCCGGTCCATGTCCACTGCTGGCCCGGTCGGCAGCCAGACAGTGCGCGGGGTCAGCGCCGCGATCAGCCCGTAGGATTCGGGCAGGTAATGCGTGTGCCGGTAGGCGGGTGGATCGTTGATCAACCGTACCCCGCGTGCGGCCAGCGCCGTGTACAGCCGGGCATAAGCTGCCGGGCGGAGCATCCAGCCGCGATACACGGCGATCTCTGGCGCATCGATCGGGGCGACCCCGCGCACCGCCCGGTCGGGATCGTCCCCGTTGATCAGCGCCTCATATTGGACCACGCTATAGGCGATGCCCCACTGATCCGCCGCCTCGACCTCGTTGGCGTAGGCGGGATCGGG
>JBBSEL010001108.1:0-1762 GCA_038239755.1 Chloroflexia bacterium
CAGCGGGGATGCAGGGATCATAGGCGTGATGGCAGAGCCTTGTGTGCTAGCCGCGGGTGGCGACGTTGCTCACGGCCTCTTTGAGCAATTGGCGAGCGATGACCAGCCGCTGGATCTCGCTGGTGCCCTCGCCGATGGTGGTCAGGCGCACGTCACGATACATCCGCTCGACTTGGCCCTCGACCACGTAGCCGACACCACCGTGGATCTGGATGGCCTGGTAGGCGCACATCTCGCCCACTTCCGAGGCGAACAGCTTCGCCATCGCGGCCTCTTTGCCGAAGGGGCGGTGGTTGTCTTTGAGGACGGCGGCCCGGTAGACCAGCAGCCGGGCGGCTTCCAGTTGGGTCGCCATGTCGGCCAGCTTGAACTGGATCGCCTGGAAGTTGCCGATCGACTGGCCGAACTGCTCCCGCGTCTGTGCGTACTGGAGCGCGGCATCCAGCGCGGCCTGGCCCAGGCCCACGGCCATCGCGCCGATGCTGATCCGCCCGCCATCGAGGATTTCGAGGAACTGCTTGAAGCCTGCGCCCTCGCGGCCCAGCACGTTCTCGGTGGGGATGCGGGCATTCTCGAAGAAGACCGGCGAGGTGACCGATGAGCGCAGCCCCATCTTCTCCTCATCCTTGCCGAAGGAGACGCCGGGGGTGCCTGCTGGGACAATAAAGCTGCTGATCTGGCGCTGCTTGGGGTCGGGGCTGGTGCGGGCGGTGATGACCATCACCCCGGCGATGCGCCCGCTGGTCATGTAGAGCTTGGAGCCGTTGATCACCCACTCGTCGCCGTCGTGGATCGCCACGGTCTTGGTGCCGCCCGCGTCGGACCCGGCGGTGGCCTCGGTCAGACCGAACGCGCCCAAAAATTCGCCCTGGGCCAGCGGCACCAGCCAGCGGCGCTTCTGCTCCTCGGTGCCGAACAGGTTGAACGGCGATGCGCCGAGCGAGGTGTGCGCCGCCAGGGTCAGCCCCAGCGAGCCGTCACCCCGGCTGATCTCTTCCACCGCGATGGCATACGACAGGGTGTCGCCCCCTGCGCCGCCGTATTGCTCGGAGAAGGGTACACCCAGCAGGCCCAGCCCGGCCATTTTGGTGATAATGTCGTCGGGGAACTCGTGCGAGCGGTCCCGTTCGATTGCGCCGGGCATGATCTCTTTTTCGGTGAAATCACGCACGGTGTCGCGGAATAGCCGGTGTTCTTCGGATAGATCGAAATCCACGGATACAGCCTCCTTTGGCCGCCACCATCGGGCGCGCCATTGTGCCCGGTTGGGGTATTGCTCACGGGTTGGATGGGATTGTTAATCGTTTCCTCGCGGGCCTACAGCGCCCTATAGCCCCCAATTATACCACGGAGTCCGCTCGCCTGTCTAACATTGTTGAGCCTGGTAACACCCCAGAAAACAGAAGTCAGCAATCAGAAATCAGCTTTTTCTGTAGCATATAGGCCCGGCTGACCGATCCCGTATCTTCGGGTAGAACGATCCCGGCGGGTGTACATATAAAGAAGCCGCCCCCGGATGGAGGCGGCTTCGGGTGGGGGCGACCCACCCGCCTCGGTCGAGGCAGGTGGGGCACCCGGTACAGTACTCGTCAGTCGCTAGCGCTTGGCCGGGGTGGCGCAGTTGGGGAAGAAGGCGGCGGCGGCGATCTTCGCCATCTGCCCGCGGGTGGCGTTGTTGTTCGGGCGGAAGTACGGGCGGTTGCCCGGCGCGACGCACGGTTCAAACGCATTGGAGCCACAGGGATAGCCGCTGATGATGCCA
>JBBSEL010001109.1:0-1756 GCA_038239755.1 Chloroflexia bacterium
CATCCTGGCCCAGCAGGTCCTGGCCCCCGGCGAGACCCGTGTCCTGACGATGCCCCTCCCCATCGCGAACTACCGCTGGCGGGCACCGCGCCTGGCGGGCAACGATCCGTCCTCGCGGACGATTGCCAGCGCAGAGAATTCGGCGGGGGGGCGGGTGGCGATGGCGATCCATCCGCAGGCCGAGGCCGCCTCGTGTACGGTGCGGCTCACGGCGGCGGGCCTGGGGGTGGACCTCCCGGCGTTGCTGCCCGGCCCGGCCACGTTCACACTCCACAACGACACCGCCCGCGAGCAGATCATCCTGCTGGAAGAGACGACCTGGTCCGACCAGGCCAGTTCCGCCGCCACGGTGACCTCGCTCCAGGCCTTCCGCGACCTGTTTTCCAGCGAGGCGCTCCGCCCCGGCGAATCGATCAGCGTCGAAAGCCTGACGCTGCTGTTCACCGACCTCAAAGGCTCGACCCTCCTCTATCGCACCATGGGCGACGCTCCGGCCTTCGGGCAGGTGATGGCCCACTTCGACCTGTTGCGGGCCGGGGTGGCGGCGCACCACGGCGGGCTGGTCAAGACGATTGGCGACGCGATCATGGCCGTGTTCACCGACCCTGCCGACGCGGTTGCCGCCGCGCTCGACATCCTGGACCGGTTCCGCGCCTATAATCTTGCCAACCCCGAACGCTCCATGCTGCTGAAGATGGGGATGCACAGCGGGGCCTGCATCGCCGTCACCTTGAACGAGCGACTCGACTATTTCGGCTCGGTGGTCAACATCGCCGCCCGGCTGGAGGGGCAGAGCGAGGGCGATGATCTCGTGCTGTCGGCAACAGTGGCAAATGACCCGGCGGTGGACACCCTGCTGATGCAGCGTGACGCGCGGATCGTGCCGTTCGTCGCCTATCTGAAAGGCTTTGCCGAGCCGTTTTCGCTGCGGCGGGTGCGGCTGGTGCCTGCCGAGGCCTCTCCCGTCACGGCAGCGGCGGCCCCGGTGTTCATCAGCGTTTGATCGGCGTGGCCGTGGGTACGGGTAGCGATCTCTTGGTATTGACCGGAGTCGCCGTCGGCGTGAGGCAGGAAGCATTGTTCGCGTAATAGCGCCCGATCAAGGACTGGTAGGGGCCACCGTTTCCGGCGATGGTGCCGACCGTCCAGGGGCGCGCCCGCCTGGGGATGCTCACGGATCGCAGGGCCTTAAACCCGCTACCCAGGCCGGGTCCAGGGACCGGGGACCAGTTCGTGCCGTCCCAGTGCATGGTCAGCGAGGTATGGCCGGGGTGATCCGCTTTGCCCACCGCCCAGATGTCGTTGGCAGTGCGCGCTGCGATGCTGTAGAGACCGCCGGTCTGGATGGTGGGAACGATGGTCCAGCTTGCGCCGTCCCAGTGCTCGATCAGCACCTGGTCACCCCCCTCCTGTTCGCCCACGGCCCAGACGTTGTTCGGGGCCACAGCGACCACCCCCCAGAGTACATTGTGGGTTGCTGCGTTCGGGCTAGGCACGATGGTCCAGCTTGTGCCGTCCCAATGGGCGATCAGCGTGGTTATCTCGATACTGTAGTTTTTATCATAACCCACCGCCCAGACATCGTTGGGGCCGAGCGCGCTGACACTGTAGAACTCTAGATATTGATGTTGCAAGGATAGGCTGGGGATGACCGACCAGGCGGTGCCATCCCAATGGAGGGTCAGTGTTTCGGCGTAGGGGAAGGAGGAGGTCTCATGAACTCCCACTGCCCAGATATCGTTGGCGGCATGGGCCG
>JBBSEL010001110.1:0-1753 GCA_038239755.1 Chloroflexia bacterium
GGGGGTGGTCGGCTCGGTGGGGTCGTGCTCCCCCGGCTCCTGTGGTGCGTTGATCATTGGCGGCGTTCCTCCCGGCGGCTGACCTGCCGCCGGGCACGATCAGCCACTATGCTTCATTCGATCTTCAGGATTGTGTAGGCCAGCACTCCGGCAGGGGCGGTCACGTTGACCGATTCGCCCAGGCGTTTACCGATGAGCGCCGCACCGATGGGCGACTCGTTGGAGATTTTCCCGTTGCGGGTGTTCGCTTCGGCAGGGCCGACAATCGTCCAGCAGCTTTCGTACCCTTCGCCGTCACGCACGCAGACGTGCGCGCCCATCTGCACGGTTTCGCCGTGCCCGTTCTCCAGCACATGGGCGTGCCGCAGGGTGTATTCGATGTCGCGGATGGCCCGTTCCACCTGGGCCTGTTCAGTCAGCGCATCATCGAGTTCGGAGCTTTCCACCATCCCGCCGATGCTGTTCAGTTCGCGGATCCGGCCCAACACCTCTTCGCGTTTTACCGCGCGCAGGTGTTCCAGGCGTTCTTCCATCTGCTGTCGCCCCTCGGCGGTCAAAAACTGGGGTTTATCGCGATCTACCATAGGAGGCTCCCCGTCTATATTTGCTAACCATGCTGATGAACTATTCGCACACCGGACCAACCGTCGTGGGTGCCCAATCCCCGATGGTGGGGGTGTTTTGACTACGCACAATAACAGCCTGCACGTGGACGCGCTAGCTAGGAAGCCAGGGATGGGGGGCAGATCTCCGCCATCTGGCGAGGGGAATAGAGCGCGTAATGAACTAAACACAAGTAAAAAACTGAGAGGTCACCACTCTCAGTTCAGGACTTGGGTTACATTGGTAGGATTATAGATCAATCGTTAGGGTTTGTAAAGGGGGGCCATCGTTCCGCATTTGGGCGGCTCCCCGGTGGTGGCCTGCCCGAATCCGCCGCTTTCCAGGCAGGGGCACGCCTTGCCCAGGCTCCCGTTTTTTGACAATTCCGACCCGCATATGATACACTAGGTGCGGCCCCGCCAAAGCTGACGAGGCTAGCGCCGAGGTCGGGGTCGGGGCTGATCCCAACCTCGCGTGCTCTGTGCGCGCATCTCTATTCCCTCTGCGACCAGGCAAGGAGGCCAACTCTCTGTGGCAGATCCTCAGGCTAATTCCGACTCGCATTATGACTGCTTAATTATTGGCGCGGGTACCGGCGGCTACGTGGCCGGGATTCGTGCCGGGCAACTCGGCCTACGCACCGCCGTGATCGAACGCGACAAGGCCGGGGGCCTGTGCCTCAATCGCGGCTGCATCCCCACCAAAGCGCTGATGGAAAGCGCCCTGCTGGTGGCAGCCCTGGGCCGTGCCGGGGACCACGGCATCACCACCGGCCTGGTGTCCTTCGATTACGCCGTGATGCAGGCCCGCAAGGACAAGATCGTCGCCCAGTTGAACAAGGGTGTCGAAGGCTTGCTCAAGAAATACAAGGCCACCTACCTGACCGGCAGCGCCGAGGTGCAGGACGCCCGCACCGTGCGCTACATCCCCACCGCGGGCGAGGCGCAAACGCTGACCGCCACCAACCTCGTCCTTGCCACCGGGGCCGACCCGAACCCGCTGGACGGCCATCCCTTCGACGGCACGCGCATCCTCAACACCGACCAACTGCTGGCCCGCACCAGCGTGCCCGCCTCCATCGTCATCCTCGGTTCCGGAGCCTGGGCCACCGAATGGGCCTTCATCCTCGCCACGCTGGGCAGCCAGGTCA
>JBBSEL010001111.1:0-1741 GCA_038239755.1 Chloroflexia bacterium
ATCCGCGTCTCCGGCGGCATGTTTATGGACATGACGATCCACGACTTTGACATGGTCCGCTTCCTCACCGGGAGCGAGGTCGAGGAGGTCTACACGATGGCGGCGGTGACGGTGGACCCGGCCATCGGCGCGGCGGGCGACGTGGACACAGCGGTGATCATGCTGCGCTTCGCCAACGGGGTGATCGGCACCATCGACAACAGCCGCCAGGCGGCGTATGGCTATGACCAGCGGGTGGAAGCGCTGGGCAGCGGCGGGGCGATCAGCACGGCCAACAACTACCCCAACACGGCGACGATCAGCGACGGGACGAGCATCCACCGCGATCTGCCGCTCAACTTTTTCATGGAGCGCTACACCGAGAGCTTCCTGGCCGAAATGCAGGCGTTCGTGGAGGCCGTGCAGCACGATACGCCCGTACCCGTCACCGGGGCCGATGGCCGCGCCCCCGTCTTGCTGGCGATGGCCGCGCTCCAATCGCACCGCGAAGGACGCCCCGTGCGGCTGAGCGAGGTGGGTTAGCGCCAGGCCGATCAGGTCGGGTCGGCGGTGGGCGTGTCGTCGTGCAGGTACTCGTAGACCAGGCCGTGGAAATGATGCACCCCGTTCTCGCGCTGCACCGAGAAGCGGCCCTGGTCGTAGACCCGCGAATGTAGCCCGCGCTGCACCGCCTCGCAAATCACGATATCCTCCTGCTGGATCTCGTCGCTGAAGGCCACCGCCTGCTGCACCCCTTCCCAGGCCGGACCGCCGCCCTGCTCGTGGAAGAACCACTCGAACACAGTCAGGGTCTGGTCCGGCCCTAGCGGGAGGATCAGGTTGCTCGACATGTTGTCGGGGTAGATGTTGACCATGAAGTTGGGGAAGATCCAGTAGTAAAGCACCTCTTCATCCGCGCCGAGTTCGGCGTAGCGTCGCCCCGCGCCGTCCCCGCCACTGGGGCGCAGTGGAGCGATCTGCTTGGAATAGAGGCGGTGGGTTTCCACCCGATAGTTGGCGTAGTCGATCTCGCGGTACAGGCCGGGGTGGGCGATGGGGACGTGGTAGCCTTCCAGATAATTATCGACGTAGACTTTCCAGTTGCAGTTGATCACGTAGTCGCGCCGCTCCACCAGGCGCATGTCGGCCAGCGGGATGTGCGCCGTTTCGGGCAGGATCGCTCCCAGCGTGTCGGCCAGCGGGGCGGCGTGCGGGTCCAGGTTGGCGAAGACAAACGGCCCCCACGTCTCGACCCGCACCGGGTGCAGGCAGTAGGCGGTCTTGTCGAAGTCTTGCACCCCGTCGAATTCGGGCGTGGTCAGCAGGCGGCCATCGAGGGCATAGGTCCAGCCGTGATAGCGGCACTGCAACGCCTTGCGGTTCCCTTTGCCCGCCGCCACGTTCCCGGCGCGGTGGCGGCAGACGTTATAAAACCCCCGCAGCCGGTTGTCGGTGCCTCGCGTGATGACCAACGGTTCCCCGACGAGGTCGCAGGTGAAGAAATCGCCCGGTCGGACCACATCGGCGGTGCGGCCCACGGCCTGCCAGGTGCGGGCGAAAATGCGTTCTTTTTCCAATGCCAGCATCTCCGCGCCTCGGTACCAGGCGGCGGGCAGCGTGGCCGCGCGGGCCAGGTCCGGCTGAAAGGTGAAATCGCCCAGCAGGGCACGCTCATCAGCACTCATCGGTCGTCCTCCAGGCTGTAGATTGGCGGGGGCAGCGGTATCTCCGTCTGAAGCGCACCCACCAGGATTACACTACA
>JBBSEL010001112.1:0-1738 GCA_038239755.1 Chloroflexia bacterium
CGGCCCCCGTTTGTGTTTGTGGGGGCCCCGCCCCGGCGCCCGGGTAGACTGCCCCACTAAACCCCCCCGCCCACCCCGCCCCCGGGCGGCCCCCCACTACACCAGCAGCGGTCCGCTCCCCGGCTAATCCAGGTACTTTGAGCTAGACTGGGCCGGGTTCTGCCTCACCGCTGGCCTGGAACGCCGGATGCGGCAGGCGTGACCTCGCCCAGGTGCAGCAGCCCGTCGCCCGTTTGCACCAGCAGGCCGCCGGGGCCACGCAGCACCACCTGACCGGGGGTGGTGGGCGGGTGCTGGGCGGGCCGTGGCTCCGCGACATAGGCCTGCTTGACGATCCATTGTTGCCCATCCAGGGTCGCTAGCGCCCCCTCCGGCCCCCAGGCGCGCACCTGGTTGCGCAATTGCGCGGCGGGCCGGGTCCAGTCGATCACCCGGTCGGCCTGGGTGTGCAGCGGGGCATAGCTGGCCCCCTCGAGCGGTTGGGGCCGGCCCGGATCGTTGGCGGCGACAGCGGCGAGGGCCTGGATGAACAGGGGCGGGCCAAGCTGGAACAGCCAGGCGAAGATGGCATCCAGGTCGTCGTCGGGCAGCACGGGTGCGCTCCCCTGGGCGAGGATCGGGCCGGTATCGAAATCTGCTTCGATGCGGTGGATCGTCAGGCCCACCTCTGGCTCGCCGTTCATCACCTGCCAGAAAAGGGGATCGGGGCCGCGGTACTTGGGCAACAGCGCCGGGTGGGTGTTGATGCTGCCCAGGCGGGGCAGGGCGATCAGTTCGGGCGGCAAGCGCCAGGGAAACCCGGTGACGCAGATCAGGTCAGGCTCCAACCCGCGCAGCAGCGCGGGCAACCGCTTAACATGGCTGGTGACCAGCACATCGATCCCTGGCCGGATGTTGGCAACCACGTCTTTATACGCTTGGGTGGGCCGGGCGGCGGGGCCGGGGGTGACCACGACCAGCACGACCTGATGACCGAGGCTTTCGAGCAACTGGATGATGCCGTTGGTGGACTGGCCGTCAAGAGAGCTGAAATAGATCACTCGCAGGGAAGGCGATGCCGGGGTAGACACAGTCATTCTCCTCTATTGCTACAAGCAGGCCAGCAATACGCCGCCCGCTGCTATTTACGCGGCAGGTAGCCCAGCTTTTTTAGCCCACGACGGGCGGCAGCTTCTTGGTCTTCGGGCACCAGCAGCACGGCGCGGTCCCCGATCTGGCCGCGTTGGAGCAGGCCGCGCAGGCTGGCGTCGTTCCCCAGTTCGGTCAGCAGGTAGGGATCGTCGCTCTCGATGATCACCATCCGCCCACCCTCGCGCAGCGCCCCCATCCGCCGGTCCAGGTCGGCAAAGAAGCTGCGCACGGTGGAGGGGAGATCGACCAGGGGCACCCCGCTGCGGGCGACGAGGAACGAGCGCACCTGTTGCAGATCCAGGCCATTCTGCGCCGCATCGAGCAAGAGGTCGCGGTTCAGCCGGTAGACATCCTGGCTCTGCGCCGCACCGATCCGCTCCAGAAAGGCGCGGTCGTTGGGCAGCAGCCGCACCGCGTCGGTGACAACGATATCGAGGTTGGGCAAGATCCGCAGCAGGGGCGGGCCGGTGGGGGTGGCGGCGGCGGGCGGCGCATACGCGCCCGTCAGGCCGAGGGCGTAGGCCCCCAGGTTGGTCAGCCGCACGCTCCACAACCCATCGTAGCGGCTGAGATAGTCGTCGTCCAGGCCATAGAGTTCGCCGAAGTC
>JBBSEL010001113.1:0-1724 GCA_038239755.1 Chloroflexia bacterium
CCCCTCCGGGGGGGGCGTGGGCGGGGCCGCGGAACGGTTTTTGGGTCACCCCCCCCGCCCAGGGCAAAAAACCAAAAATCGGGCGCCCGCCGCACGCCCCTACACCGACAGGGCAGACAATCCCGAAGGTTCAATCAACTTTAGCAGTACTCGGCCAACACTCCCCCAACTTGTGCAATACAAACAAAGAGCGACGAGGCCCACCTCTCGTCCCTCATCACTCATCACTCATTGCTCGTTACTTATTGCTCGTCTAACGGCTTGAGGAAATCGACCCAGCGCAGGGTTTCGGTGAAGCCGGTGCGGCGAGCGAGGCGATAGGGCGGGGTGTCTACCGCGTCGGTGTCGAGGGCGACGGTGCGGCTGCCCTGGCGGGCGAGGTACTGGAGCGCGGCGGCGACCAGGGCGGTGGCGAGACCCTGGCCCCGATAGCCGGGGTCGAGGCGGACTTCGTAGAGATAGCCCGTGTCTGGCCCGGTCGATCCGGCGCGGAGGATGCCGACCAGCCGATCTTCGGGGGCGCGGAGGAAGAAGATACCCGCCGGGTCCCAGCCGGGGCTGCCCGTCAGGTAGTCCAGGTCTTCTGGCTGGAGTAGAGTGAAGCCGCTGTCATAGGCGCCCAGGCGGTTGAGCGTGGTGCCGTAGAGGGCCGGGTCGCCGCCCAGCGCCGGGAGGTCCACGATGGCGAAGCCGGGCGGCAGGGCCAGGGTGGGCAGGGCGGCCCCGGTCAGGCGGGTGAGATGGGTGTGCTGCCCCACCGGGCGGAAGCCGTGGCGGCGCAGAAATTCGCGCCCCGCCGTATAATGCTGGTTGATTGTGGTCGTCAGCGCGTGGTGGTCCCGCGCCCGCGCCGCTTCGGTCAGGTGGGCCAGCAGCCGCGCCCCGATGCCGTGCCGCCCGTAGGCGGGCACCACGAAGATCTCGAAGTTGGTCGGCACTCGGTCGGGAAAGCTCCGCAGCGGATAGCAGATCGCCGCGCCCACCGGCTCGGCCCCGACCCAGACCAGCCGGGCATCCTGGGCCAGCGCGAACGCCGGGTGCCCATAGGTGCGGCGCACCGTGGCCTCGTCCTCCGGCGGGTACTCGGCAGGGTCAATCGCCGTGCGGGTGGCGTTGCGGACGGCGGTCAGCGCCGCCCATTGCGCGTCGCTCCCGGTCCACGGTTCGATCCGCAAGGCTGTGCGCGCCTCTGCCTCCCACGGTTGCCCGACCGTCATGCCGCTCATTCGCTGCCCTCCTGCCCCGTTTCGGATAGGTCCACTATACCAGCCGGGAGGGCGGGCGGCAAGTGCCCACGCCCCCCCGGCTAGTCGGTGCAAAACGCGCATCCCCCTGCCCCCGCAGCCTAGCGGCGGGCCAGGCGCTCGATGGTGCGGAGCTGTTGCTGGGTCGGCGTCGGGTCGGTGGGCACGACGGGGGCCAGGTCGCGGGAAGAAGACTCCAGCGAGGCCGGTTGCTGGGCATAGGTGGCGTTGGCCTGCATCAGCGCGGTGTACTGGTCGGTGATGTTCTTGCGAGAGCGCGACGAGAAGAGGTTCGCCGCCTGGTCCAGCGTATCCCGCGACTGCTGGAGGATGCCGATTAGCGAGTGGACCGGGCCGGTGCCCGCGCCGATGATCAGGCCGGTGACGATCAGCCCGAACACCCCGGCGCTCTGCGACAGGTTCAGCAGCTTGAAGAAGTCCAGGCCGGTGGCGAAGGCCGTTACCAGCCCCAGCCCCAGC
>JBBSEL010001114.1:0-1722 GCA_038239755.1 Chloroflexia bacterium
CTCGCTTTTTACCCGCAACCTCGCCAGCGCCAACCGGGTCTACTACTTCCTGATGCGCCCTGGCGTGCTGATGCACGAACTGGCCCACGCCGTCGCCGTGCTGCTGATGCGCGGTAAGATCACCGGCTTCAGCGCGGGCGAGACGACGCGGGTGGGCCGCCCCACCCGTGGAGGCGCGGCGGCGCTGCGCCAGGACGTGGCCCCGGTGCGGCTCGGCCATGTGCGCTACACCGTCTGGGGGCAAAGCAACCTGGGGCTGCGGCTGAAGGATGCGTTTATCGGCTTCGCTCCGCTGCCCGTCGGCATCGCCCTGATCGCCGGGATGCTGGCTCTGGGGCACCTGGACCCCGCCGCCGGGTGGCAGGGGCTGATCGAGGGGCGTGACTGGGCGGACTGGCGGTTGTGGGTGGGGCTGCTGGTGATCTTCTGGGTCGCCAACCAGATGATGCCCAGCGACGTGGATCGCAAAAACTGGCCGTTAGCCGTGTTTCTGCTGGGCGGCTTTGCGCTCATTATGATCGGGGCATTGTGGGCCGCCAACCAGTGGCTGGCCTTCACCCCGCCGGACGAGTGGCTGGCGGCGCTGATCGCGGCGGTCAGCCTGCTGACTGCCGTCCTCGCCGTACCGGTGGTGCTGAACACCATCCTGGGGTTGGCGCTGATCGGCCTCTTCCGCCTCATCCGACAGGGGTAACTCGCCGTCCCCCTCAATGTCGGTGTGCCCTTGTCGTAGACCCCGGTTTGCTTCACCCTCGTACCCTCCTCTGCTAAGCGTCATGGTACAGGCGGTCCCGGCTGCTTGATCTCCTGGCAGACTTTGAACCACGCCCTATAATTTTCGTATTTTGTGAATATATTGACAATTATGAAAATTAGACGTATCATGGTAAGGCTGCTCCCAGTTTCGGGCGGCCTATTAGCGGAAGGAGAGAGGCCATGTTACGGATCGCGCTGGTTAACGCGCCGCTGCGCTCGTCGGTGAGCGATTATGGGGTGGGGCACCAGATGCCGCTGGGGTTGCTGATGATCGGCGGGCCGCTGCTGGATGCCGGGCATGTGGTCACACTGATTGACGCCGCCCGCGATCATCTTGCCGATGGAGAGATTGCGCGGCGGGTGGCGGCGTTTCGCGCCGATGTGGTCATGACATCCCATGCCGGATCGACCCCGGCACACCTCTATGCACTGGCGATGTTGCGGGCGGTCAAGGCGGCACTGCCCCAAGTGATCACTGTCTACGGTGGGGTGCATCCGACCTACCACTACAAGACGATCCTCGCCGATGCACCGGAGGTGGATATCATCGTGCGTGGCGAAGGGGAGGCGACGGCGCTGGATCTGATCTCCACCCTGGATCGGCACATGGCGGAGCATCCCACATCTCAAGAGTACGACATATCCCCCGTGCTGGGGGTGGCGGGGCGGCGGGGCGGGCAGGTGGTGTTGAACAGCGCCAGGCCCCCGATCCAGGATCTGGACGCCGCCCGCATCGGCTGGGAGTTGATCGATGATTGGGACGGCTACCGGGCGTTCGGGCTGGGCCGAGCGGCGGTGGTGCAGTTCTCGCGGGGCTGCCCGCACACCTGTACCTACTGCGGGCAGTGGATGTTCTGGAAACGCTGGCGGTATCGGGATGTGGTACGCTTCGTAGACGAGTTGGAATGGCTGCGGCGGGAGCGGGATGTGCGCTTCTTCTGGCTGGCCGACGAGAACCCGACCACC
>JBBSEL010001115.1:0-1712 GCA_038239755.1 Chloroflexia bacterium
CCCTGGCGGCGCAGGCGCTGTTCTTCCAGGCGCTGCGACTCGGCCACCCGCTGGATCTCCTGGCGCGCCTCGGCGTTCACGGTGTCGAGATCGTGGACCACGTCGCGCAACTGGCGCTGGGCATCGGCGATCATCCCGATCTGGGCCACCACCTCGCGCAACTGGCTCTGCAACCCCTCATACTGGCGCAAATCGGCGGTGAAGCGTTCGCGGTCGGTGCGGCGGCTGTCGCCCAATTCGAGGATCTGGGCGCGGATTTCGCGGATCGCCTTCTGCGGCTCGTCCACGCGGGGGGCCAGGTCGGCAACCTGCTGCTTCACCCGCTGGTCGTCTAGCTGGCGGGCGTTGAGGGTTTGGGTGATCGCCTGAACAAACTGGTCTTGCGCGATCTGCACCTGGGCCAGGCGGCCTTCGTTCTGCTTGTACAATTCTTCCAACCACTGCTGGCGAGCAATCGCCTCGCGCAATTGGCGGCGCAGTTCGTCCATCTGTTGCTGCAACTGGTAGTTCTGGGACTCAGTGCGGCGGAACGCTTCCTCATCACGCACGTTGCGGACAACGTCGGGCATGGTCAGGTCTCCTGGCAGGAATAATAGGCGGCTAACAAAGATGACGGACGGCGGCGATCAAACCTTTAGAGCGGCATTATATTGGCGTGGTTATGTATCGTATTGTACAGCGGATCGGGGGACGGCGCAAGGGAAATGGGGCGGCGCCGGGGCCACCTACGCCAGCGCGTGCAACGTTCGCGCCTGATCGATGACCCGGCGGACGGGGGGCGACACCTGGCCCCCGATGGAAGGGGGCGGCGTGCCGTCCAGCGTGTCGAGGGTGGCGACGACCCCATCACCCAGCCCCGCCAGGCTGTACCCCCCCTCCAGCACCAGCGCGAGCCGCCCGCCACAGAGCGTGTCGGCCAACGCGGCTACCTCGGCGGTGAGGGCGGCGAACCCCCCGGTGCTGACCAACATCCCGCCCAGCGGGTCATCCTCGTGCGCGTCGTAGCCCGCCGACACAATGATCAGGTCGGGGCGGAGGCGGGTGGCAAAGGGGACCAACACCTGGCGGAAGGCAGCGAGATACTCGGCATCGCCACAGCCCTCCGGAAGCGGCAGGTTGCAGATCGCGCCCTCGCCCGCCCCGGCCCCGCACTCGGTCAGCACGCCGGTCATCGGGTAAAAGGGATACTGGTGGGTGCTGAAATAGGCGATCGTGCCGTCGAGGTAGAAGATCGCCTGGGTGCCGTTGCCGTGGTGGACATCCCAGTCTACGATCAGGACGCGGCCCACGCCGTGCGCCTGCTGGGCGTGGCGGGCGGCGACGGCGGCGTTGTTGAAAAAGCAGAAACCCATCGCCCGGTCGTCCAGGGCGTGGTGCCCCGGTGGGCGGCCCAGGGCAAAGGCCGGGGTGCCGCCGACGGCAAAGTCTACGGCGCGGCACGCCGCTCCCGCCGCCGCCCGCGCCGCCGCGTAGGTATGCGCGTTCTCCACCGTGTCCAGGTCCCAGAACCCGCCGCCTTGCACGGCCATCCGTTCGACGGCAGCGATATAGCGCGGATCGTGGCAGAGCGCCAGCGTCTCCACCAGGGCCGGGTCGGGCGTGACCAGCTCCATCGTGCCCCAGCGAGCTTCGATGGCCCCCAGGACCGCCCCTAGCCGTTCCGGGCGTTCGGGGTGCTGCCGCCCGCCGCTATGTTGCAGGCAGATCGGGTC
>JBBSEL010001116.1:0-1711 GCA_038239755.1 Chloroflexia bacterium
ATCTTGTCGCGGCGGGGCCGCTTTAGGTGGGGGCGCGGGGGCGCCGAACGGCCCCCCGGCTACCCGACTGTCGGGGGTTTGGTACGGCAAACTGCCGTATCCTCCTGGCGAGGCCACTGCGTGCACGCGGTGGCCTCTTGGCCTAACGGCGGCAACCTGATCAAGGATCGGCGTACGGTGCGCTTTGCTGAACGGCGCGGCAGCACCCATTCTTTTGGACAACCGCTTACTGGCTCTTGCCTGCATCGATTATGCTGGCTGACCCTACTCGGTCACGATGGCCTGTCGTCGCCCAGATCGTAGTGCTGGGCCAGTAACGCCGCCTGGGTGCGGTCGGCCACATCCAACTTGCCCAGCACCCGGCTCACCTGGTTGCGGACCGTTCCTTCCGACAACTGCAACGTCGCGGCGATCTCGGCATTCGTCTGCCCTTGCGCTAGCAAGCGCAACACGACCCGCTCGCGGCCCGTCAACAGCGCCTGCCACTGGGGGGGCCGCCCAGCAGGGGTGCGCGCCGCCTGCTGCACCACTTTGCCCGCCACCGTCGGGTCCAGGTAGGTCTTGCCCGCCACCGTTCCTTTGACCGCCCGGATCACCTCTTCCCGCGGGCTATCCTTCAACAGGTAGCCCGCCGCCCCGGCCCGCAGCGCGTCGAACACCCATTCATCGGCGTCATAGGTCGTCAGCACCAGCACCGCGGTGGCGGGATACTGCGCCCGAATGGTCCGCGTGGCCTGGATGCCGTTCATGCCTGGCATCAACAGGTCCATCAGCACCAGATCGGGCGCGTGCTGCGCCACCAGCGCCACCGCCTCCGCCCCGTTCGCCGCCTGCCCCACAACCTCGATCTCGGGGTCCAGCCCCAGCAGCAGGGCCAACCCCTCCCGTACAATCTCCTGATCATCGCACACGATTACTCTCATGCTTGTGCCCCTCCTGGCGGGATTGCCAGCTCAATGGTGGTGCCGCCGCCCGGTCGGCTACTGATCCGCAGGTGGCCACCGATCAGCCGGGCACGCTCGTGCATCCCGGCCAGGCCAAAGTGGCCGGGGGGTGGGCCACCGGCAGGCTGGAACCCTATCCCATCATCCTGCACGCGCAGATGGAGGCCGGGGGCCGCACTGTCGAGGGCCACGGCCATCCGCCCGGCATCGGCATGATAGACCACGTTGGCGATGGCTTCCTGCGCGACCCGGTAGAGGCACTGCTCCACCTCCGGCGACAGGGGCGGCAGACTGGGGGGGAGGGCGAGTTCCAAGTGCAAGGCGGCGCGGGCGGCGGCGGTTTCGGCCAGTTGGCGCAGAGCGAGGACCAGGCCGAGGTCGTCCAGCGGGCTGGCGCGCAGGGTGGTCAGGGCGCGGCGCGTGTCGGTCAACCCCTGCCGGGCCGTTTGCTCGGCCCGGTCCAGGCGGATCTGGGCCTGGGCGGGGTCCACGTCCCAGAGCGCTTTGACTGTTTCGAGTTGAACGGTGAGGCCGCTGAGGGTATGGGCCAGCGTGTCGTGCAGTTCGCGGGCCACACGGTTGCGCTCCCGGCTGATCGTCAGGCTTTCCAGGGTCCCGGCGTGCTGGCGCAGTTGGCGGTTGGCCTCGGCCAGCCCGCCCTGTTGCTGCCGCAGCAGGCCCACTAACCGGCTGAGGAAATACCCGGCGATCAGCAGGCAGAGGGTCTGAATGCTGACGACCAGCAGCGTGATCAGGAGAGGGGACAG
>JBBSEL010001117.1:0-1709 GCA_038239755.1 Chloroflexia bacterium
AAATAACCTATGCAGTTTTGAGTGCTGATTAGGCGTGAAGTGCCTGATAATTTAACTAGGTTATTTCTTGACAGACCCTAATGGCCCATGTGCTGCAATGTGATAATCCGGCGTGCGGGTCGATCTGGCGCACGACCGACGGCACGAGCTGGCTGCAGATCACCCGGCAGGGCCTGGTCCCATCGATCACCAGTCCCGACACCCCGGAATGGCTGTTCTGTAGTTGGGCCTGTGTGGCCGCCTTTAGCCAGGTCAAGGGTCGCCTCGCAACTCCTCACGCCCCACGGGGCTGCGCTGTACGACACGCCACCGACCTTCCAGGTGCCCATCACTATCGATCGGCGCAACATGCGGAGCGCTTCCTTGGAAAATATCACGCGGCGGTCGGAGCGAGCGTGACCCTGTACCCTAGCTGCTCTAGCCGCCGGACGTGGTGCTGCTGGATGCGGGTCTTGTCCAGTTGATCAAAGTAGTCCCCACCCAGATCGTGATAGGTGCTGCCGTCCCGCAAGACGTAGTAGATGATCCGTAAAACGCTATGCGCCACGGCCATCACCGCTTTCTTCGCCCCAAGCCGTTGGGCTAGGCGGTGGTACTGCGCCGCCAAGTAGTTGCCTTTGGTATGGGTGATCGCCCAGGCCACCTCTGTCAGGATCGTGCGGAGCCATTGGTTACCTTTGCGCATTCGCCCGCTGAGTTGCTTGCCCCCGCTTTCGCGATTCCCGGGACACAATCCCGCCCACGACGCCAATTGTTTCGCCGCGCCAAAGCGGCTCATGTCCACCCCGATCTCGGCCACGATCGTCGCGGCGGCTAAGGGTCCCACGCCGGGAATGGTCTGCACCCGTTCCACCGCCTCCTCATAGGGCCGGAGCCGTTCCTCGATTTCCGCCTGGACCTGCGCGATGCTCCCGTCGAGAAAGTCGATGTGCTCCAGCAGCCGCGCCAAGAGAAAGCGATGATGCGCTTCCACGCGGCCTTCCAAGGCTTGGCGCAACGCGGGCAGTTTCTGCCGCATCCGGCGTTGCGCCAACTCGGCCAACGCCGTGGGATCCGCTTCGCCCGCGATCAGGGCCTCGATCATGGCCCGCCCGCTCTTGCCTAAGATGTCCGTGGCCACGGCAGCCAGTTTGATGTTGGCCGTTTCGAGAACCTTCTGGAGGCGTTGGACGAGTTCGGCGCGGTCGTGAACCAGGGTCTTGCGGTAGCGCGTCAGGTCGCGCAACTCGCGGATGGGTTTCGGGGGAATAAAGCTGGGCTGGAGCAAGCCATGGCGCAGCAGGTCGGCCAGCCATTCACTGTCTTTGACATCGGTCTTGCGCCCCGGCACCGCTTTCATATGCGCGGCATTGACCAGCACGACCGTCCGGCCTTCCTCGAGCAAATTGAAGATCGGGCGCCAGAACACGCCCGTCGATTCGAGGGCCAGATGCGTCACCGCGAGTTCCTGCAGCCAATCATCCAGGGCTAATAAGTCCGCCGTCATCGTCGAGAAGGTGCGGATCTGGCGCTGCGGTGGGCCCGCCGCAGGGGTGAGCAACACACAGGCGACGACCGTCTTTTTATGAACATCCAGTCCACAGCAGCGTTCATAGACCACTTGCATGGGGGATCCTCCTCGCAGGCTAAGCGACTGAACAGCAGCGGAATCGCGACGGGTGCGTACAACGGACAAGCTTCCTTGGCGTGCTCACCTTCTCGCGAAGGGG
>JBBSEL010001118.1:0-1687 GCA_038239755.1 Chloroflexia bacterium
CCTGGCGACGACACCTGGCCGCGTTTCCTGGCCGACTACCGCGCCGGGCGGCCCGCCCCGGTCTACCACTCTACCCTGCGCTCCCTGGCAGGCATCCCGCCCATCCGCCGCGACCTGATCAAGCGTCACCTCTACCTCTGCCCCAACTCGATTGTGGTGTCGCGGGGCTGCCCGCATGTCTGCGACTTTTGCTACAAAGAGGCCTTTTTCCAGGGCGGCAAGTCGTTCTACACCCAGACGGTGGATGACGCGCTGGCCGAGATCGCCCGGCTGCCGGGGCGGCACCTCTATTTTCTGGACGATCATCTGCTGGGGAACGCCCGCTTTGCCGGGGCGCTGTTTGCCGGGATGCGCGGTATGGGGCGGCTCTGGCAGGCAGCGGCGACGGTGCAATCGGTGCTGAAACCGGGGCTGGTCGAGCAGGCGGTGGCGGCGGGGTTACGGAGCCTGTTCGTCGGCTTCGAAACGCTGAACCCGGCCAACTTGCAGGAGCATCACAAGTACCAGAACTTGAACCGCGATTACACCGTCGCCATCCGCCACCTCCAGGATCTGGGGGTGATGGTCAACGGCAGCTTCGTCTTCGGCATGGACAGCGATGGCCCCGACGTGTTCGCCCGCACGGTGGACTGGGCGGTGCAGCAGGGGATCGAGACGGCCACTTTTCACATCCTGACCCCCTACCCCAGCACCGGGTTGCACACCCGCATGGTCGCGGAAGGCCGCATCACCACCCAGAACTGGGACCGTTATGATACCCGCCATGTCGTCTATCGCCCGGCCCGGCTGACGCCGCAGGAGCTAGAAACGGGCTACTGGCGGGCCTATCGCGACTTCTACCGCTGGCGGGCCATCTTCCAGGGCGCGGCGACCAAGTCGCAGTGGAGCGGGCGGCTGCGGCATGTCGCCTATGCCGGGGGCTGGAAGCGCTTCGAGGCGCTGTGGAATGTGGTGATCCGCACCCGCCGTGTCACGCGCCTCTTGCCGCTGCTGAAGGCGGTGCTGGCCGAATGGGGGCGCAAGCCGCCGACCCCGGCAGGCGCGCCCGCCGGGGTGATTGTGCCCGAAGCGCAATAAGGCCGATCCTAATGTGCGTTATCCAGCGCGACCTCACGGCTCCCGGCTAAGAACGCCACGATATGCGCCGTCAACTGGTCGTAATCGATCAGGAAGGCGTCGTGGCCCCAGGGGGAGCGGATCTCGGCGTAGGTGGCCGGGCGGGCCAGCGCCTGGAGCCGGGCTGCCGTGTCGCGCTGCAAGTGTGGGGGAAAGAGGATGTCGCTGCTGATGCCGACGACCAGGGTGCGGGTGGCCGGGTCGGTGCGGGCCAGGGCCATGTCGATCCCGCCGCGCCCGGTCCCCACATCGTGCAGGTCCATCGCCCGCGACAGGACGAGATAGCTGTTGGCGTCGAAGCGGCGCACCAGCGACTCGCCCTGGTAGTGGAGGTAGCTCTCTACCTGGAAGCGGTCCGTCGGGTCGGTCTCCACCCGGGTGCGCCCAAACTTGCGCTGCATCGACTCGTCGCTCTGGTAAGTGATCATGCCGATCATGCGGGCCAGGGCCAGCCCCTGATCCGGCGTGCGCCCGGTACCGTAATAATCGCCGCCCTGCCAGTTGGGATCGCGCATGATCGCCTCGCGCCCGATCAGGTTGTAGGCGATGCCCTGCGGGGTGTGAGCCAGCG
>JBBSEL010001119.1:0-1682 GCA_038239755.1 Chloroflexia bacterium
CCGAACGGGGCGCGCCTATGCCGGGCAGCGGGTGCTGGTGATCGGCATCGGCAACAGCGGGGCCGAGATCGCTGCCGACCTGGCCGAGCAAGGTGCGGCCACCGTCGCCATCAGCGTGCGGACCCCGCCGCTGATCGTGCCCCGCGACCGCTTCGGCCTGCCCATTCAGTTCACCGGCCTCCTGCTGAGCCGCCTCCCGGTGCCCCCCGGCCTGCTGGACAAACTCAGCCAGTTCGTCGCGCGGCAGGCGTTGGGCGATCTGCGACCTTACGGCCTCGGTGTCGGCCCGACCACCCGCTTCCCCTATACCCATCATCAGGTGCCGTGCATCGACGTGGGGTTCGTGGGGGCGCTGAAAGCGGGGCTGATCACCGTCCGGCCCACTATCGCCCGGTTCACCCCCACCGGCGTAGTCTATGCCGATGGGCGGGAAGAGGCGTTTGACACGGTGATCGCCGCGACCGGCTTCCGCTCCGCCCTGCCCGCGCTGCTGGACGTGCCGGGGGCGCTGGATGCGCAGGGCGAGCCACGTACCCCCTCAGGCCGGGCCAGCGGCTACCCCGGCCTCTATTTCATGGGCTATTTCACCAGCGTGCGCGGCCATCTCTATGAGACGAACCGCGCCTCCCGCACCCTCGCGGCGCGGATTGCCCGCTATCTGGAGCGGGTCGCCGCCCGCCCGTAAGTTAGCGTGCCAGGTCGGCGGCCAGTTGCGTTTCGATCTGGCTTTGCGCCGTATCGCCCGCCTGGGCCAGCAGTTGCGCCAGCCAGCGATGCAGATCGGGGCTGTTGGCCTGGTTGTATTTGGCGAGCATGGCCTGTTGCCAGGCCCGCGCCGTGTCCCCGTTGGCGGCGAAACCCCGCGAGGTGCGGAGATGCTCCGGTCCCAGGAAGCCGACCTGACCATCCGGCCCGGCGTAGCTGGCGAGCGCCTGGCGTTCCTGCCCCCGGTCTTGCGCGACCGACCCGGCAAGGGTGGTGATCGCCGGAGAAGCGCCGCCCACTGCCCGAATCCGCCCGACCAGGTCATCCAGGCGGTCCACCAGGCCCGCGCCGTTCGCCGGGTCTTGCAGCACCACCACACTCTGGAAGCGGGCCGCCGTGGCCCAATCCTGGGCAGCCAGCAGGGCGGATCGCTCCGGCTCATAATAGAAGAGTTCGACCACCCAGTAGACCTGGCCGTGCGGCACCACCGTCGCCAGCCGGGGATCGCGGGCGTCGTAGACCGCCGCCGGGGCGTGGCCGTGCCAGTAAAAACGGCTGACATCCACCCCGTGCGGCGGGTCGTCCACAAAGATGATCAGGTCGGCAGGGGTGACGCGCCCGGCCAGGTAGGCAGCGGCGGCGCGGTAGTCGGGCTTAAACCGGGTGGCGCTATACCCCCCGGCGCGGTAATAGTCGACACCGCCGAGCGTATACAGGAGCAACCCGCCCCCCGCCAAGAGCAGCACTGCCACCGAGAACGCCGCCGCCGGAATCGTCACCCACCGCCGCCTCCGCCAGATCAGGGGCAGTCCGGCCAGCAGCAGGCGGAGGCCCTGGCCGAGCAGCAAATAAAAGAACGGCAGGGTGAACGCGACATAGCGCGCCGCTACCGTGTTGGTGGTGCTCAAGACGTAGATTTCCGCCAGCGGGATCACGAGCAGCAGCCCACAACCGATAGCACCCCGCCGCGCCTGGGC
>JBBSEL010001120.1:0-1670 GCA_038239755.1 Chloroflexia bacterium
AACCGCAGACGTTGCGATCCCTGATCCGCCCCAGGAATTTACTATGCGGGCCGTGGTGGCGCGCTACCTCCCCAACCTGCCTGCTACTGAATGGTTGCGGGGTGCAGAGTTGTCCCTGATCGTACAGCAGTGGCTGCACGATTTGGCCGAAGGCTGGCAAAATACGGATGCTGAACCCGAGAGTACTCTGGCAGCGACAGGGTTTCTCCAGGCCCTCCTTGATGATGTGACCATTATCGCGGAGCCGCTTGAGTGATCGTCTATATGGAAGCGAACTTCGTCCTGGAAATCACCCTTGGTCAGCAGCAGGCCTCCGCTGCCGACGCGATTCTGACCCTGGCCGAACAGGGCGTGATTCGCCTGGTCCTTCCTGCTTTTGCCCTGAGTGAGCCGTTCACCACCATCCATTATCGCGGCATCGACCGCGAGAAGATTCGTACCTCCCTGGCGCAACAGGAGCGCGAACTGGGTCGTTCTGCGCTCCATCAGCCCTTCGCCGCTCAACTGCGGCTGATCTTACCTATTCTCGCCACCGTGCGTAAAACCCAAATGGACGCGCTAGAACAAACCGTGGAGCGGCTGTTGAGCGCCGGTCAGACAATCCCGTTAGATCTGATGACCTTTCGCCAGGCTCGTCAGTTGGAGTCCTCTTACGGCCTCTCCCCGCAAGATGCGATTGTCTATGCGGTGGCGCTGATGCATATGGGTCAACAAGATCCCCAGGAAGTGAAGTGCTTCCTCAGCCGGGATAAAGACTTCAATGATCCCGGCATCGCGGCGGATTTAGGCCGCTTTAATTGCCGCTATATCAACAACTTCGACGATGGGTTGCGCTATATCCAACGGGAGTTAAACCCACCGGTGGTAAATAGCGAGTAGCCGGTAGCCGGGTTGGACCCTGGTGGAAGGCACAAACGATGAAAGGCCGTAGGAGCACGATGAAACAATGGACGGTGTTTCTGTATGATGGCGGGGTGATGAACGACAACCGGGTGCGGGGAGCCGAGTGGCAGCGCGAGGTGGGGGCGTTCTTCGCGCCGCGCATGGGCAACACTCCTGCCGCCTGGGGCGAGGCCAACCTCGCGGTGGTCTCCCACCTGCTGGCCCCGGCAGCGTGGAAGGCGCGGCTCCAGGCGGCCCCGGACTTTGCCAGCTTCCAACGGGCCTACCATCTCGACTGGATTCGGGCCATGTGCGCGCACATCGGGGTGCCTATGCCGCCCGAAGCGGAAGCGCTGGCCCTGGTTGCCGAGGCGGAGGGGACGATCATGTCGCGTGTGCAGTCGGCGTTTCCCGGCGCGGTCGCGGCGATCCGCACGCTGCACGAACGCGGCTACCGGCTGTATACCGCGTCGGGCGAATCGTCGGCGGACCTAACCCGTTACCTGACCACGATGGGCGTGTGCGACTGTTTCGAGCAGCTCTACGGCCCCGACCTGGTCGGCACGTTCAAGATTGAGCCAGCGTTCTATGTCCGGCTCCTGGCCGATGCGGGGGTGGAACCAGCGGCGGCCCTGTTCGTGGATGATACACCCCAGGCGTTGGAGTGGGCGGCCCAACTCGGTGCCCAGACGGTGCTGGTCGGGGTCGAGCCTGCGCCTGCGACCCCCTCCCCGCATCACCACATTCGCGCCCTGGCCGACCTGCCCGATCTGCTGGCCCGGCTGGAG
>JBBSEL010001121.1:0-1665 GCA_038239755.1 Chloroflexia bacterium
GAGGACGAAAATATCGATTTTGTCGGAGCGCAGCGCCTCGGTCAATAGTTGGCTGGCCTCATCCAGCGTGGCCTTGGCTTCTGTCCCTTGCATTGCCAGCAAGTGTTCCAGGAGGCGGAAGAGCCGGACCTGCTCCTGTTCCGGCTCATTCCCCTGCATCGCAGTCATGGTGATGTGTCCTCCCGTGCCCCTAGCAGGGCGGCTGAGTGTGGTACTCATAGTACAAGCTTAGCCGATGAGTCTGCTGGCGCGCATCCGGGAATCCCCGTAAATAGGCACGCAAACAGACCGTAGAAATCACGGGCGATCTCTACGGTCTGTTTGCGCGCTAGTGAAGGATCAGGCAGGAGGCGGGGAACCGGGCGGGCGGGGGAGCGGGGTGGGGGGTTACTCGGCGGTGATCAGGCCGCGCTGCAAGGCGTAGCGCAGCAGATCGGTCTGGGTGCTCAGGTCCAGTTTGCGGAGCAGGTTGGTGCGGTGGGTTTCCGCCGTGCGTGGGCTGATGTGCAGGCGCTCCCCGATCTCGGTGTTGCTGTGGCCTTCCGCCGCCAGGGCCAGCACCTCGCGTTCGCGGTTGGTGAGCAGATCATAGCGGTCCATCGGGTGCTGGGCCTGGTGGGCACGCTGCACGTAGACCTGGATGGCCCGTTCGGTCAGCGGTGGGCTGAGGTAGCGCCGCCCGGCCCCCACCTCGCGCACGGCTTCCACCAGGGTGGTGGTGCTGGTGGTTTTGAGCACATAGGCCGCCGCCCCGTTGCGCAGCGCTTCTAGCACATACGGCTCGTTGCTGTACATCGAGAGGACGATCACGCGGGTGTCGGGCATCCGCTGGGTCACCTGGCGGGTCACTTCCAGCCCGCCCAGGCCGGGCATCATCACATCCACCACCAGGATGGCCGGTTTGAGCCGTTCGACCAGGGCCAGGGCGGCCAGCCCGTCATCGGCTTCGCCCACCACCTGATACTCCGGCTCGGCCTCCAGCAGCGCGCGTAAGCCCTTGCGCACGACGGGATGATCGTCGGCCATCACGATTGTCAGCACGCGCTACCTCTCTTCTGGCCCCGCTGTGGCCGGGGCTATTGCGCCTCACTCATGCGCTGCCGCTTGCTCTTTGGGTATCTGGGCGATCAGGCGGGTGCCGCTACCGGGGGCCGAGTCGATGGTCAGTTCGCCCCCGATCAGGGTGACCCGCTCGTTCATCCCGGCCAGCCCGGCAGTGTCGGCGGCGGCCAGGACCGCCTCCTGGTCAAAGCCTTTGCCGTGGTCTTCGATGATCACCATCACATCGTGGTCGCTCAAGATCTGCACCGTGGCCTTGGGCACGCCTGCGTGGCGGGCCACATTGGTCAGCGCCTCTTGCACCAGGCGGAAGACGACCGTCTCGATCACCGCCGGGAGCCGCTCTTCCAGGCCGCTATGTTGCAGGTCTACCTCCACCCCGGTGCGCGCGGTGAAGCGTTCGATCAGGATGAGCAGCGCCGGGATCAGGCCCAGGTCGTCCAGCACCGGGGGGCGCAGGTCGAGGGCCAGATCGCTGATCCGGCTGGTCATGTCATCCACGATTGTGGTGGCCTCTTCCAGTTGGGCGCGCTGGGCCGAGGGGGCGCGGCGGGCCATCGTATCGAGGATAAAGCGCAGGCCGGTCAACGATTGGCCCAACTGATC
>JBBSEL010001122.1:0-1656 GCA_038239755.1 Chloroflexia bacterium
ACCCAATCAGGGGAGGACACCCCAACCGGGCGTCCGCCGGACGCCCCTACGCCAGCAATGGGAGTTGCCCCCGGCAGACAACTGGGCAAGAGTCAGATAAACAGAGGAGAGCGCCCGGCAGTGCCGCCGTTCGCGCAGAGATCCGACTGCGACGACCTGAACGGGAGGAGACCAACCGTGGCGAAACGATACAAAGCGATCACCCCAGAACTGCAACGCTTTATCGAGCGGCAGCCGCTTTTCTTTGTGGCGACGGCTCCCCTGGACGAGGGCGAGCACGTCAACCTGTCGCCCAAGGGCCGCGACACCTTCCACCTGTTCGGCCCGCACCGGGTCGGCTATCTCGACCTGACCGGCAGCGGTAACGAAACCGCCGCCCACCTGCTGGAGAACGGGCGGATCACCTTTATGTTCTGTGCGTTCGAGGGCGCGCCGCGCATCCTACGGCTCTATGGCCGGGGGCGGGCGATCCTGCCCGACACGGCGGAATGGGCGGCGGTGAGCGAGCCGTTCACCCTCCTGCCCGGCACCCGCCAGATCATCGTGGCCGAGATCGCGCGGGTGCAAACCTCGTGCGGGATGGCCGTGCCGCTGCTGGACTACCGGGGGCAGCGCGACAACCTGATCGAGTGGGCCGAGGCCAAAGGCCCGGAGGGTCTGGAGGCGTACCGCGAAGAGAAAAACCGCCGCAGCATTGATGGACTGCCCACGCCGGGCTGATCAACCCCCTTGCCGAATGATTCACCACGAAAGACACGACGAACACGACGAGTCTGCCTGGAGGCAGCGCGCCGTCGTGTTCGTCGTGTCCTTCGTGGTAAACGTTATAACGTGGGCAGGGTTGACAGACCGGGCCGCATAGTGTACATGTGAGGGGACCCTATCGAGGGGCGAGCCTCATGAGTATCGACGGGTGAGAGGGCAGATCAAGTATGTTCGGTATCGAAGTTTTTGTTATTGTTATTTTAATCCTGGCGAACGGGTTCTTTGCCGCAGCGGAGCTGGCGATTGTCTCGGCCCGACCGGGTCGCCTGGAACAGCAGGCCAAAGCGGGCAAGCGGGGGGCGTTGCAGGCGTTGCACCTGGGCGAGAAGCCCGAATTGTTCCTGGCGACGGCGGGAGTGGGGATCGAACTGATCGGCACCTTCACGGCGGCGTTCGGCGGCGATCAGTTGGGCGAGCAGTTAAGCGTGTGGATGAAAATGTTCCCCGACCTGGCCCCCCATGAAGAGCTGCGCAAGGGGCTGGCGCTGGTGATGGTGGTCTTGCCCATCGCCTTTTTGACCATGCTGCTGGGCGAACTGGTGCCGAAGCGGCTGGCGCTATTGCACGCCGAGGGCATCGCCACGTTCAGCGCGCCGTTCATGACCGGGATGGCAATGGTCATCCGCCCGGGGGTGGCGGTGCTCACCGGGGCGGCCAACCTCGTGCTGCGGCTGATCGGCCAGCACCGCAGCGGCGACCAGCCGGTGACCGAGGAAGATATCGTCTACATGGTGCGCGAAGGCACCGCCAGCGGGACGGTGGAAGCGGGCGAGGCGCAATTCATCAACCGGGTGTTCCGCTTTACCGACCGCCCGGTACGGCTGGTGATGACCCCGCGCACCGAGATCACGGCGGTAGACGTAGACAAGCCGCTGCCCGAAATCGCCGAAA
>JBBSEL010001123.1:0-1636 GCA_038239755.1 Chloroflexia bacterium
GCGCCGCCCCCGGCCCGCATGGGTGCCCGGCCCCTCGACACACCGGGGCCGGAAACGCCCGCGACCGGGGACAGCCTGGCCTGCGCGAATTGCGGGATGTGGGCCAATCCGGGGGACCGCTTCTGCCTGCGCTGTGGGCGACCGCTTCCCGCAGCAGAAAACGCCGCCCCGTCCACTCCCACCTCGGCCACGCCGCTCTCGACCGGGGTGCTGACAGCCCAAGCGCTGGGCCAGGAGCCGATCCTGGGCAACAACCCGCTGGACCTGAGCATCGCCCCGCAACCGCGAACCCTGAGTTTCCGCACCCTGGATGCCGCCGCCGCCCCGGTAGAACCGTTGCCCGCCCCGGCCATCCCGCACGAACTGCCGCCCTCACAGACGGTACTCGCCCCCAAGCGGCCCAAGACGGCCCAGCCCGGCGCGGCCCGCCGCTTGCTGATGGGGATCCTGATCGGGCTGGGGGTGGTGCTGGTGCTGGCGCTGGTCGCGGTTTATGCCTTTGCCATTCGCCCGGCCCAGCAGTCCAGCGCCGAGGCCACCGTCCAGGCGGCAGCCGCCAGCAGCAATGCGACGGCGACCGTCGTCGCCACCGTCACCCAGGGCGCAGTGGCCCAGGCGACCGCCCGGCGCGAGGCGACAATGGCCGCCGCCCCCACCGTCACCGCCCAGGCGCGGGCGGAACACTATTTCGGGCAGATCGCGACCATTCTCCAGCAAGTGACCGCGCAGGATGCCGACATCGAGCATACAATGGAGGGGGTGCAAAGCGGGTCGCTGGGCTATGATGTCGCGGCCACCCAGTTCGAGAAGTTCGTGGATGATAGCTCCAGCGTCAAGAGCCAACTGGCGCAACTGTTGGTGCCGTCGGAACAGCGGCAGCACCACCAGCAGATGACCAACGCCCTCGCTACCCGTGGGCAGGGAGTTATTGCCGGCCAGCAATATATCGAGGACCTGGGGTCGATGGCCTATGCGATCTACAAGGCGGAACAGGCCCAGGACGCGCTGAAAAAGGCCCAGACCGCCTGTGATGAAACCAAAGCCCGCAGCGACTGCAACGCGGTGATCACCACCCAGCAGGACTTCGATACCGCGAGCGGCGCAGCGGACCGCGCCCAGACCTATGCAGAACAGAGCCTTCAGGATTATAATCGCAACTGGCAGCAGTACAAGCAGCTCATGCCGACCGGCCCGTCCGGCGGCGACCAACAATAAGGAGGAACAGATCCGCATGAACCAACGGATTGACGACCCCGACGACGACGCACCCCCGACGTGCGCCCGCTGTGGGGCCGATATGGAAGGCGGCGAACTGATCGCCCAGGGGCAAGACCGCAACTGGCTCCACCGCACCGAAGGCCCGATGGCGGCGGGCAGCACCATGATCGCCTGGGTCTGCACCGAGTGTGGCTGGGTGGATTTCTATATCGCCGACATCGACGGCTTCTTCCAGGAATAACGCCGCCGCGCCGCCCCGGCCAAAAGGAACAACCGAGAGGATCGTCGCCCGATTTTCTCGGTTGTTCTTTTTGTGCCCCCGGCGCAACACCCGGCACCGCGGCCCCGTATATACAGTGGACTGAATTCGCCTGTGAGGAGGACCAATGGACGATCAACCCACCCGCCGCCTGGAGGA
>JBBSEL010001124.1:0-1624 GCA_038239755.1 Chloroflexia bacterium
ACATAGGTTCGGAAAAGTGGGTCGAGTTTATTATACCACAAAGCGCGGTCAGGCGCGAGGGGCGGGATGCCCAATGACAAATAGGCGGTTTGGGGGTGTGAGCGTCTTACGGGGTGGGGTTCGCTTGTACCCGGTCCACGATGTAGCCGGGTGAGCGATCTCCCGCACATAGTGGATACAATTCTCCTGGCCGGGCTGGATGACCAAAAAGCACGAAAAAAGCTTCCTCGTGTACAGTGCTTGTGTACTGATACTGGTAGTCGCTCCAGGCAGCACCAGCCAATTGCATCTGTATTCCACCCTGGTCATAGAGAACCAGTGAGCAACCGCAATCTAACGATGAGCATGTCGGTGGGCCGTATTTCACCAACTCACCCGCGATCCATGAGAAGTCCGCAGCGTGCCCGTAATGAGGGTATGGGGCTGGATTTACTTGCACTCGCTCAACAATATACCCAGGTACATCCCTACCACACATAAATGGCTCGTTTGTAGGAGCAAAATGACCGAAGAAGACAAAGAACCCGTCACCGCGCACATCCGTTGAAGAGTAGTAGTCTTTCCAGACCTGCCCGCCAAGTTTCACCACCTGCCCGCTCAACTTCCCCGCCGCACTGTTCTCTTCATAGCGAAAGATTGAGCAGACCGCATTCGGCAATTGCGCCCATGCGGGTATGTGGTACTGCATTTCTCCGGCGATCCACGAGAAGTCCGCAGCGTGCCCACAGCGCGGATAAGACCCCGGCTGGGGAGCAGCCAACAGCCAGAGGCCCCAGGTCAGGGAAGCTAGCCCAACAGCGCGATCAGTAACACCGGAATCAGGCGCACTCCGTATCGCTTCAACCGCATCCGCGTTTTCCTTTGGGTGGGAGGCCAGGGCCGCATCCGCAGTGTGCCCTCTCTACTATACACTCATTGACAGGAACCTACCCGGTATTCTTTAGCCTGCCTGTCGCTCTCGCCACGTCCGGGCCGCTGGCGTAGGGGCGTCGGGCGGATGCCCGGCTGGGGATTCTCACCTTGCCAGGGTTGCGATCCCCGACAAGGCGTCCGCCAGACGCCCCTCCGCCAGCAGTGGGAATTGCCTAGACATCGCGGCTTTGCCTGCGGCCTGTTTCGCCTGCTGAATAATACGGCACAACAACGCATCTATTTTGGAGGCTGTTTCTTGGACCCACAGATTTTGCACCTGGGCGCGGGGCGGCGCAAGATTCGCGGCGCGTTCACGGTGGACATCAACCCGCGCACCCAGCCCTCGCTGACCTGGGATCTCAACCGGTTACCCTATCCACTGGACGCCGATCGGTTCGACGTGATCGTCTGCCACCATGTGCTGGAACATCTGGAGAATGTGATGGGAGTGATGGAGGAGATCCACCGGGTGGGCAAGGCCGGAGCGCGGGTGTTTATCCGCACGCCGCACTTCAGTAGCTGGCAGTTCTACACCGACCCGACCCACCGCCACCCGTTCACCTCGCGCAGCTTCGACTATTTCATCCCCGGCACGGCGCTCCATGCCTACGACTATTCGCTGGCCCGCTTCAAGAAGCGGCGCGTGGCCCTCGACATCACCCCCCGCGATCCCATCTCGAACCTGCTCACCGCCCTGATCAACCGCAACCTC
>JBBSEL010001125.1:0-1605 GCA_038239755.1 Chloroflexia bacterium
CACCCAATCGGGCATGACGCTGAGCGGGTAGAGCGCGTTGGAGGCGAAAAAGAGGGGCATCAGGATGATCTGGCCCAACCCCTGCACCCGTTCCCGGCTGCCGACCAGCGCAGCGATGATCAGCGAGAGGGTGGAGAAGAAGTTCGACCCCAGGAACACGACCACCCCCACCCCGATCCAGGCCAGCGGGTTGAGGCTGAGGTGGACCCCCATGATCGCCGCCAGGATCGAGATGGTGAACGCCTGGACCAGACCCTTCATCCCCGACCCCAGCCCCTTGCCCAGCACCAGCACCGAGCGCGGCATGGGGCTGACCATGTATTTCTGCAACGTGCCCTGGTCGCGCTCCCAGATCAGCATGATCCCCTGGAAGATGGCGATAGTCATCACCGATTGGGCCAGGATGCCCGGCGCGACGAAGTCGAGATAGCTGCGCATCCCCGAATCGGCGGGCAAGACCCGCAGCCGGGTAAAGACGCTGCCGAACAGCAGCAGCCACAGCACCGGCTGGACCGACCGGGTGATCACATCCCACTGGTCGTGCCGCAGCTTTTGCAGTTCGACAATGCCGATGGCGAGGACTTTGTTGAGATAGCTCACCGTCTCGGCCATCGGCCCGCGCGCCCCCGGCAGCGGGATGCGGGTCAAGCTGCCAGGGACCAGCGGGGCGGACGGTCCCGGCGTGACAGAGACGGGCCTAGCCGAGACGCTGGGCAGTACGGCGGGCGTTTCGGACGTTCTCATAGGTTCCTCCCGATTCTTCCAGGCGGTCGCCGGTATAGTAGGCAAACGCATCTTCCAGGGTGGCATCGGGGGTCCCCACCCCGGTCTTCAACTCGGCGGGCGTACCGAGGGCGACAATCTTGCCACGATTCATGATCGCGATGCGGTGGGCCAGCACATCGGCCTCTTCCATGTAGTGGGTGGTGAGAAACAGGGTCGTGCCGTACTGGGTCCGCAATTCGTCCAGGTGGTGCCAGACGTTGCGCCGCGCCACCGGGTCGAGGCCCACGGTCGGCTCGTCGAGGAAGAGCACGGCGGGGCGGTGGATCAACGTCTGGGCGATCTCCAGCCGCCGGTTCATGCCGCCGGAGTAGGTCCGCACCAGGCGGTCAGCGGCGGCGGTCAGGTCCATAAAGGCCAGGGCTTCGTCCACCCGCGCCCGCTGTTCGCGCCGAGGCACGTCGTAGAGCCGGGCGAACACGGCCAGGTTCTCCCGTCCGGTCAGTGTGCCGTCAGCCGATAGCGCCTGGGGCACATAGCCGATCAGGCGGCGCACACTGTCCGATTGCCGCCGGATATCATAACCCCCCACCAGGGCGGTGCCTGCGTCGGGGGGCAACAGGGTCACCAACATGCGGATCGTGCTGGTTTTGCCCGCGCCGTTCGGTCCCAGCAACCCGAACACTTCCCCCGGCTGCACATCCAGATCGATCCCGGCCACCGCCACAACCGACCCATAGCGCAAGGTCAACCCGCGCGCCACCACGACGGGCGACGCCGTTGCCGGGGTGGCGCGCGGCTCGTTCGGTTCCGATAGTGTCTTCATGTAGAGCTATACACACCTCTCTGCGGTGTAGTTTCGCCTCTCTATTAGCATCAGCA
>JBBSEL010001126.1:0-1595 GCA_038239755.1 Chloroflexia bacterium
AAAACAAACCCGCCGCCCAACCTTGGGCGGCGGGTTTTGTTTTAGGGCGCGATTAGGGAGCGAAAAGGGCGAAACGGGAAAAGGAGTAGTGCGAACGGTGGGCGCTCCTCAGCGCGACCCTCGGCAGGCCGGACGATACCGGGGCCATTGGCCCGCAATCGGGGGGATTACGGGCGCGAGACTAGCGGCCAAGGCGAATAGTCGCCGGGTACGTCTCTGTACCCGGCGTCAAACAGCCCGATTATAGCCGAAGTACACTGCGCCCGCAGCCACTCCCACAATGACCGCAGCCAGCACGCCCCACATGACACTGGTCACCATATCCAGTTGGAGGACGACCAGGCCCGCAGCGACAATGGCGAAGGCCAGGACCGGCATCCACCAGATCATCCGCCGTAGGAACTTGAGACGGCTCTCTTTGCTACTCCCTGCATTCATCATGAGCGGTTTCCTCCTTACAATAAGCGAAGCGGCAATAACAGGTAACCGATCCAGGGCGCGGCTGTTCGCCATGCGCCCGCGTATCCATTAGATTCATCGTAGCACACATAGGAGGAGCCTGTCAATAGTACTATGGAGTCAATTATGCAGGGGCTGTACCTGACCTTTGGGGGATGTTCGTCCTGAGTAGACTTCCCTACAGGTCCCTTTACAGCCAAAAGGAGCCGGTGCGCTCAGGGGCAGCACCGGCTCCGATCTGCGTTATTGGGTTCGGGAACCGGCTAGCCCAGCGCGGCCAGCCGCTCCTGCAAGGTTGCCAGTCGGTCGCGGGCAGCCTGGAGCTTTTCGCGCTCGCGGGCCACCACGTCGGGGCGGGCCTTGCTCACGAATTGCTCGTTGCTCAGCATCTTTTCCAGCCGGGCGATGTCGTTTTCAGCCCCGGCCAATTCGCCGGTCATCCGCGCCCGCTCGGCATCTTTGTCGATCAGGTCGGAGAGCGGCAGGGCCAGGGCGATATCGCCCACCACTACCTGGGTCATCCCCTGCGTGCCGTCGGCGGCCAGCGCCGGGGCGATCTGGAGCGCGGCGGGATCGAGTTGCGCCAGCCGCGCCAGCATCGGGGCATACTCGGTGAACAGGGCGGCATAACGCCCTGCCCCGATCTGCGCGGCGATGCGGCGGCGGGCCAGGTCGCGCTTCTGCGCCTCCGGTGCCCCGGCGATGGCCTCGGCGCGGGCGTTGCGGATGGCGGTGATCGTGTCCATCAGCAGCGAGAAGTCGCGCTCAGCCTGGGCATCGGCGGGCGCGTCGTCGGCCTGGGGCCAGGGGGCCACCATGATGCTCTGCTGCCAGGGGTCCAAACTCTCCTGCGCGCTCGGCCAGCCGTTGAGATTTTGCCACAACTCCTCGGTCACGAACGGCATGTAGGGGTGGAGCAGGCGCAGCGCCCGGTCGAGTGTCCACTGGAGCACGGCCAACACGTCCTCACGCTTCTGGCCCCCTTCGTTCAGCGGCCCCTTGGCGTACTCGATATACCAGTCGCAGAACTCGCCCCAGATAAAGTCGTAGATCTCCTGCCCGGCTTGCCCGAACTGGAAGTCTTCCATCAACCGCTGCACATCGCTGGTCAGCGTGTGCATCCGGCTCAAGATCCA
>JBBSEL010001127.1:0-1585 GCA_038239755.1 Chloroflexia bacterium
CCCTGACCGGGTAGCAATCCCCAACCGGGCGTCCGCCGGACGCCCCTACGCCAGCAGCCCGGCTGGGGTGCCCCACCCTGACCGGGTAGCAATCCCCAACCGGGCATCCGCCGGACGCCCCTACGCCAGCAGCGGGAATCGCTCTCACATCCCGACCAAGCAACAGGTTTACCTGTCATCAGGCGCGGGTGCTAGAACGTGGCGCAGCTTTCCTCGGTGGCCGGGAGAGGGGTGGCGACCTGGGCCAGGGCCTGCGACAGGTCCGCGATCAGGTCGTCGGCATCCTCGATGCCCGCCGAGATGCGGATCAGGCCGGGGGTGATCCCGACCCGGCGCAACTGCGCGGGCGACCAGGAGCGGTGGCTCGCCATGACCGGGTTCAGCACCTCGGTATACACATCGCCCAGGGTCGTCACCGGCTTGATCAATTGGAGCGCGTCGAAGAAGCGGTGGACTTCGTCGCGGCCCCCGTCGGTGATCTCGAAGGCGAGCATCGCCCCGAAGCTGGGGCGGCGCAAGAGCCGTTCGGCTAGCGCGTGCTGGGGGTGATCGGCCAGGCCGGGGTAATAGACCCGCGCCACCGCCGGATGCCCGGCCAGCCACTCGGCCAGGATCGCCGCGTTGGCACACTGCTGGCGCACCCGCAAGGTCAGGGTCTTGATCCCCCGCACGATCAGGTAGGCCTCGAACGGCCCCAGGATCGCCCCGGCCAGCTTGCTGATCTCGCGCAACGGCCCCGCCTTTTGCGAGTCGGCCACCGAGACAAAGCCGCCGATCACATCGCCGTGCCCGCTGAGGTACTTGGTGGCGCTGTGCATGACGATATCAGCGCCGTGGGCGATGGGTTGCAGTAAGGGCGGCGGGGTGAACGTGCTATCCACGATGGTCAGCGCCCCGGCAGCCTTCGCCAGCGTGCAAATCGCGGGCACATCCGACACCTTGAGCAGCGGGTTCGAGATCGGCTCGAACAGGACCACCGCCGGGCGGGGGTTCTGGGCCAGGCCCGCTTCCACCGCCGCCAGGTCGGTCATATCAACAAAGCGCGTTTCGACCCCGAACGGGCCGAGCAGCGTGTTCAGCAGCGTATGGCTTGCCCCATAGAGGTCGCTCCCGGCCAGCACCACCGACCCAGTTTCCAGTTCGCAGATCAAGAGCGCCGCGTGGAGTGCTCCCATCCCGCTGCTGAACGACACCGTCGCCGCCGCGCCTTCCAGCCCGGTGATCACGCTTTCCAGCGCCGTCAGGGTGGGATTGCCGTAGCGCCCGTAGACGTAGCCGGGCTGGGTGCCCCCCAGCACCGCGTCCAGTTCCGCCGCCGTCCCGCTGAGGAACGTGCTGCTGGCATAGATCGGCACGTTGGTCGGCTGGGTGTTGCTGAGGTCCTGCCCCAGCCCCGCGTGTGCCGCCTGCGTCGCCATGTTCAGTTTGCGGGCCGGAGTCGCTGACCCCTGGCCCTCCGCCGCGCTGCCGTTTGTAGACTCTGTGCTCATGGTAACCCCCTTATACTCGTGAAACGCGAAACGTGAAACGTGAGATCGTATTGCGCATTGCGTATTGCGTAAGCGGTTCCCTGATCCCTGGTCCC
>JBBSEL010001128.1:0-1583 GCA_038239755.1 Chloroflexia bacterium
CCGATTTCGGTTTGGGCACTGGTGGCGAATTCGGCGGCACTCTGCGCCAGCCCGGCGATCTGTTCTGCCGTGCGATCCAGCTCATCCACGGTTGTACTGATTTGACCGACCGACTCGGTCTGCCCGTTCAAGGCGCTCAGTTGCTGCTGCGCTGCCGCCGCGACGTGCTCGGCCAGTACTTGCATCGTCCCACTGGTCTGCCCACGCAAGGCGGCTTCTTGTTGAATCACCGCACCCGATTGCGCCAGGCTCAACGAACGCGCTCTCAGTTGGATCACCAGCCGGCTGACCGCGCTGTTGAAGAACCCGGTGGCAAAGGCAATCCCATAGTAGACCGAAAACAACAGCGCGGCGATGCTAAGGACCTCCGCCACGTAGCCCGCTATGTTGCCCTGGGCTAGTGCGGTTGAATACGTGGCGAGGCCAATGCTGACGACCGCGCTACCTAGCGTCGCGGTGATGATGGCGCTCCACGGCCCGATCAACAGCCCGGCCCACAGCACCACCAGGCAAAAGAGAGTCCCCAGTTGTAAAATCAAGGGAGGGGTACCGGTCTTGGCGAGCACGGCCCCAATGATGCCCATGGAGACCACAAAGGCGAAGCTATAGACCAGGCCGTAGGCGGCGATCTCGGTGCGCTTTTGCCGGGTCAGATAGAGGACGCTCAGCGCCGCCGCAAAGCCAATAGCGATGATGATCGGCGAGCCAGGGTTCCGCAGTGAGTGCTGAGGTGAGAAGATGAGCGGCAAGAGCTGCGTCACCAGGCCGATCGCCAGCAACCCGATCTCCGACCAGGCCAGCACGCGGAGTAATCCCCGCCGCCGCTCGTCTACCACCTCCTGGGCATGAATCTGCTCCATAGACGGGACGTCGCTCGCTCCCCGTAACAAGACTTGCACGTTCTGACTCAGCATTCAATCGGCTCCTGCTTCTTGTATGGGTCCGCTCACGTTTGTTCCGCGTATGATCTGCGTACAGTACATAGCAGTATACCAGGAATGTGCAGCAAGTTCCATCTTTTTTACAGCCAGGGTGAAAGCAAGATCATCGGGAACGCTGTCCTTTTGGCACGGGCGGCAAGGGGGTGTATAATTACCTTCAGCGGTCCTGTATCCCTGTGAGCGCAGCATGAGGAGGCACGAGTATGCTGGATTTTCGGGTGCTCATCCTTCACCCCGGTTCCCCGATCAGGTCTGGGTGGTCGTGGAACAGCCCGCGCACGAGCCGTGGCGGCTGGCCTACGACCCGGAGCAGGGCGCGTTCGTCCGCACGGCGGTGCGGGCGCTGACCCATGCGCGGGGCTTCGCCGGGGGCTATGGCTGGATCGGCGGGCTGGGGATGCCGCCGGGGCCGCACTTCGATGTGCTGCTCGTCACACCTACCGCCTGGGACGCCGGGGCGGTCGTTCCCGCCTATCTTTGCGGCGTCTTCTATCGCCGTGACGGCGATCATAAGCTGGTTGCCCTGGACGCCGCGCTCTGCCCCACGGTCGCCGCGCCCGATCTCACCGCTCTCGATCCGCCTGATCAGGCCCAACTCTACCGCCTCTATCCCGATATCGGCCCTGGCGAGGGCTGGCACGG
>JBBSEL010001129.1:0-1579 GCA_038239755.1 Chloroflexia bacterium
CTAGGCTTGTCGGTGTCGTTGCTAATCTGCACGCGGAAGAACGACTGGTTGTTGGTGGGGTCGGGAGCCTTCACACCGGGGTTCCACAGCATGTCCTTGAACAGTGCGTAGTTCGTCCAGGTGGTATTGGGCGTGCCCCAGTTCACCGAGTCAACCGGCGTTTTGCCGTCGGCACCCAGCAGCCCGAGCATGTCGTTGGCCCCGGCCAGCCCGGTCTTCGGCCAATCGGCCAGCGTGCTGGCTTTGATCTTCGCCAGGCTGTACGGTTCCACGCTGATCGCCGGGAGCTTGATGCACACTTCACTGGTACACACCGAGTACCCACTTAGACTCGCCCGGTCCTTGGTCGCGTTGTAGAGTTGGAAGTATTCATCGCCGACGTTGGTGGCATTAAATACGTCGGTGATTTCGATGGTCGTGGACCCCGCTGCTGCGGGTGCTGCTGCGAGGAGGCTAAACAGGCCACTGAGTAGCAGCAAGCCGGTCACGATCAGGATGCGAGGCATGTTCCGCACAGGCTTTTTCCTTTCCGCTGCCTGAGTCGAGGGCCGGCAGCCACCGCGGGATGTGGACGCTCTAGCATGCCAGACCACGCCTGGCTGCGGTTATCAGGTCTACATAACGTAATGTAGCACAAGATTCGTGATATGTCAAGTAGCTATTCCCCTGAGTTTCCAAATTGGCCGAAACGGGGGCGGACGTGATGCGTGATACGTGATGCGTGACGCGTATTTCTGATCCCTGATCCCTGATCCCTGATGCTGATCCCTGATCCCTCGTACCTCGTACCTCGTACCTCGTACCTCATACCTCGTCTCTCACCCCTCGCCGCCAAGGAACGTGTACAGAATGCGGGCGGTGGCACCCCAGATGTTGGAGGAGCCGTGCTGGTAGTAGTGGACGACGACCGGGCCACGCGGCGTGGGGTGGATCTGGGTGCGGTGGATGGCCGGGTCGCGCAGGGCGGCCACCGGCACCTCGATCAATTCGGCCACCTCGGCAGGGTTGGGCACGAACGTGGGCCGCAGCAGCGCCCGCCCCACCACTGGGGTGATCAGATAGCTGCTGACCAGGGTGTAGACCGGAGGCAGCGTGCCCAGCACCGTGACCGCTGTAGGGTCCAGGCCCACTTCTTCCTGCGCCTCACGCAGCGCTGCCGCCGAGGCGTCAGGGTCGCCGGGGTCGATCCGCCCGCCGGGGAACGAAATCTGGCCCCGGTGCGAGGGCAGCGTTTCGGTGCGGCGGGTAAACAGCAGGGTCTCGGCCCCCGTCGCCGGCTCGGGGTAGAGCAGGAGCAGTACCGCCGCCTGGCGCAAGTTGGGGTCGTCGGCCCAGAGTTCGGGGTCCATTTCAGTCCTTACAAGGGGCATGGAGCACCAGCGCCGGATAGCGGGCCAACAATGCCGCCTCATCGTCAAACCATTCCAGGTTCGCAGGGGCCAGGCTGTGCCACGCCGAGTCGCTGTCACAATAATAATACTTCTTTGCCTTCGTGCTGACCACATAGCGATGCGGCGCGTGCGGCGCGGGGGCGGTCGTCGCGGTGGCGGCACCGACCGGCTCCTCGGTGGGCGCGGGC
>JBBSEL010001130.1:0-1568 GCA_038239755.1 Chloroflexia bacterium
ATGAGTGCATATCAGCTATTATAGCATGTTAGCGAGAACTCCGCCCCACCGGACCCCGCGCCCGCGCCGTTTAGCCCTGGATGATAGTGATGTTGTGCGCCCGGTAGGCTTGCAAGACCTCTTCGGGCACGCCGCGCTCGGTCACGAGGTGGGTTAGTTCGTGGATCGGGGCGATGACAAACGAGGTCGCGGTGCCCAGCTTTTCGGCATCGGCCAGGGCCACCACCTCGGCGGCATTGGCGATCATGGCCCGCTTGACGTAGACCTCCTCCAGGTTGGGCACGCTGATCCCGATGTCGGGATGGAGGCTACAGACCCCCAGCAGGCACAGGTCGGCCCGCACGGAGCGCAGCGCCTCGACCGCGGCCGCGCCTACCGCCACCAGCGAGTCCTTGTACATCCGCCCGCCGATCAGTTCCACCTCGATCCCTGGATGCTCGGCCAGGGCGACGGCGATGGGCGGGCTGTTGGTGACCACGGTGGCGTTTAGCCCCAGCGGCAGGTGGGTCGCCACCTGGAGCGTGGTTGTCCCCCCGTCCATCAGGATCACCTGTCCGTCACGGATCAGCCCCAAGACCGCCTGGGCCATTGAGGCTTTGGCTGCCGGGGCTTGCTGCTGCCGCGCCCGGTAGGAGCCGACCGCCGGGGGTCGGGGCAGGGCACCGCCGTGGACCCGCTGGAGCAGCCCGCCCTCGTCCAGATCGCGCAAGTCGCGCCGGATTGTGTCTTCCGAGATGTTCAGGGCGGTACTCAACTCCGACGCCAGGATTTTCCCCTCGCGGCGCAAGGTTTCGAGGATGTATTGCTGGCGTTCTTCTTTCAACATGCGATGATTGGCCTCTCTGTGCCTGCGGGTTTGGGATATTATGCGGTCCTGTCTACGGCTTTCGATGTATTGACAATGCACGTATCTGCATGTATAATCCTGTTGATGCATTATATTGCATGTTTGTGCAAGTTGTCAACCGGGGCGTTGCCAAATGATATGGCGGATCTTCGGCTTATCTCATTATTTCAAAGGGAGTGGGACGGTGGCACATATCGCAGAACGGGAACCGGCCAGCCGGAAGGTGCTCAGCGCGAACACCTTGCTGGCGTTTTTGATCTTGGGGTGGAGCGGCGGGGCGATTGGCCCGGCGCTGCCCTGGCTGAGCACCCACTGGGGCGTGCGGCTGGACGAGGCCGGGGCGCTCTTTACCCTGAACTTTTTGGGGGCGTGTGGCACGGTGGCGCTCTCCGGCGTGTTGCTGGACCGGATGGGGCGCAAGCCATTGCTGGTCGCGGGGACACTATTGATGGCAGTGGGGCTGGTGGGGCTGGCCCTGGCCCCCGCCTTGCCGCTGGCGCTGGGCTGCGCGCTCGTGCTGGGGCTGGGCTGGGGCTGCCTGGATGTGACCCTGAACGTGTTTGTGGCCGAACTCTATCCCACCACGCAGGGGGCGGCGCTCAACCTGATGAACGTGGCCTTCGGCGTGGGGGCACTGATCGGCCCGCTGTCGGTGGGCCTGGCGCTGAACAGCGGCACCAGCCCGCAACTGGTCATCTGGGCTTTGAGCGCCGTGGCCTTG
>JBBSEL010001131.1:0-1565 GCA_038239755.1 Chloroflexia bacterium
AGTAGGAGCCAGATGGATCCCTCCAGGTGGGGACCAGGTACCGTGGTGCCCGGCCCGGTGGCGGCGCTATACTGGAACCAGGAGATAGCTGAGGGCGGAGGTATGTGGGCCTCCTATCCATTTGACCTGTCTCCTACTTTCGCAATCATCGATGAGCATGGATATTCACCTGCTCGATTATCAAAGGAGTGACAATGCGACGTTATATGTTTTGGACGGCGTTGGGGTTGACGGGGCTGTTGATGCTGGCGCTGTTGGTGACAGGGCCGAGCGCCCAGGCAACCGCCCTCGACGGCGGCAAACTGCCGCCCCCGATTCCCACGGCCACCCATGTAGGGTTCGCGTCCCCCACGCCCACCCTGCCCCACCCGGTGGCGACCGTGGCCGTGCCCACGCCGTGCCCGATTGAGTTTCAGGATGTCCCGGCAGACAACACGTTCCATGACTATGTGCGCTGCCTGGCCTGCCAGGGCATCCTCGGCGGCTATCCCTGCGGGAGCGAGTACGAGCCGTGCATCGCGCCGGCCAACCTGCCCTACTTCCGCCCCGGCAACCGGGTGACCCGTGGACAGATCGCCAAAATTGTGTCCAGCGCCGCCCACTATACCAACACCTCGACCGCGCAGACGTTCCAGGACGTACCCCCGACCAGCGCCTTCTATCTGGGGGTCGAGCGCCTGGCCGGTCGCGGCTTTATCGGCGGCTATCCCTGCGGCGGCGAGTACGAACCGTGCGTGGCCCCGGAGAACCGCCCCTACTTCCGCCCGAACAACACCTCAACCCGCAGCCAGATCGCCAAGATCGTTGCCAGCACCACCCATATGACGAGCACGCCGACCGATCAGACGTTCGAGGATGTGCCGCCCACGAATATCTTCTATCTGTGGGTCGAACAGGTTGCCAACCAGGGCAGCATCGGCGGCTATCCTTGCGGGGGAGACGGCGAGCCGTGCGTGGCCCCAGACAATCGCCCCTACTTCCGCCTGAGCAACCCGGCCACCCGCGGCCAGACGGCCAAGATCGTCGGCAAAGCCTTCTTCCCGAATTGTAATCCACCGCTCCGCTGATGACGGGTCAGCCCAGCGGCTGGAGAGACAGAGGGTAGGCGCGTGAGCGCCTACCCTCTTCTTTTGGGGAGATTGCGCGGCCAATGCGGCCACAGTATAATAGACATAACATCTGGCGAGGGGGGATCATGCGAAAGGCACTACGAGCAGCGTATACCGGCGGGATCGCGCTGGTGATAGCCGTGATCCTGGGCTGGCCCCTCCCCGCCGGGGCGGCCTACGCGCGGCCCGAAGGCACCCCGGCCTCCCCTGGCGGGCTGACCCTGGCCCTACCCCCGGCAGCGATCGGAGGCGTTGCCGCCGAGGCGCTGATCATCCTCAAGCCCGCGGAAACCGGCAACTACAAGCTGGTCAACCTGATCGAACTGGCCCGGCTGGTCAACCGCGCCGGGCCGGACGGCTTCCCTGTAGAGGCGGGGACCACCTTCTCGTTCCTGGGGTCGGGGCTGATGGCGGGCGACTACGTGCCCGGCTGGAACACCACCCACGGCCTGGTGC
>JBBSEL010001132.1:0-1537 GCA_038239755.1 Chloroflexia bacterium
CTGGGTATCGCCTTCTATGCCCTTCAGCAGGCCGGGGCGGGCTGGTGGCGGGCGGCACCCCGGCGCATCTTCTGGGCGGCGGTCTTGATCGGCGGCGGTGCATTGCTGCTGGCCTACGATAATGTCTGGATATTCTTCGGCGATCGGGTCGTCAATTTTGGCGGTCTGTGGACGCTCGTGCTCTCCTACAAATTCTACGGCGCGGTCGCGCTTTGGGCGGGGCTGCTGCTGCTCTTGGACCTGGCCCAGCGGGCGGAGGCCGGGAGCCAGGCGCGCCTGTCGGCGGTCCCCGCGGAGGAGGCCGGTGAGCGCCCGGCGGCTCCCCGCGACTCGTTCACCGCTGGATGAGCCCCCATCCCCCCAGGGCTTATGCATGCTCGGCACAAGGGTGGTATTTCCGTAGGGGCGGACACACGGGTCCGCCCTTACCGAGGAGCCTTCATAAGGGTATTGTCAGGTTAACTTGGGCGACTGAACGCGGATTGAAGGAGCTTCGTATATAATGGCGGCATGATGACCACCACTGCTCCTGCCCTGTACAAACGCCATCGCTATCCCCCTGAGATTATCTCGCACGCTGTCTGGCTTTATTACCGGTTCACCCTCAGCTATCGCGATGTTGAAGAGCTTCTTGCGGCTCGCGGTATCCATGTTACTTATGAGACTATTCGGCAGTGGTGTCTCAAGTTTGGGCAGCTTTACGCTAACCAGTTGCGGCGCCGTCGTCCCCAGACGGGCGACAAGTGGCACGTTGATGAAGTTTTCCTCAAGATCAACGGCGTGATCCAGTACTTGTGGCGCGCAGTAGACCAATATGGTAACGTGCTGGATATTCTGGTTACCTCCAAGCGTGACAGCAAGGCAGCCAAGCGCTTCTTTCGCAAGCTGCTTAAGGGCTGTAAATACGTACCACGTGTCATCATCAGCGATAAGTTAGCCAGTTATGGTGCTGCCAAACGCCAGATCATGCCAGGAGTAGAACACCGCCAGCATAAACGCTTAAACAACCGGGCGGAAAACTCCCATCAACCGACCAGGCAAAAGGAGCGCCAGATGCGGCACTTCAAATCAACCGGACATGCTCAACGCTTCCTGGCAGCCTTCGAGCCAATAAAAGGTCATTTTCGGCTGAGTAGGCACAAGAAATCAGCCGGGGAGTACCGTGCCCAGCGCGTAGCGCAATTCGCTAGTTGGAACGAGATGACAGGTGTGCAAGCGGCTGCTTAATTCGCATTTGTAGTAGCGTAATCCATACCTTTAACCAGATTAGCCCGTTCTTTGTCTTCCTCACGCCAGTCGATCCAGTTAAGTTGACAATACCCCAGACGCCCTCCTGCGAGGAATGGGGCACCGGACCGCCGGCAGTACTATCCGCTCCTTTTATGAGTGTAGGCGAGACAGGTGACAATAGCGGTAGAAACAGGTGACAGATCGGTGAACCCGGGCGGATCAAACGTGGGCGTCGCCCGCCTGAGGCGCGAAGAGAAACCAGGTGGCCCCCCGATCGGTGATCCTCGGATGGGGGGCAGCCCCGCGC
>JBBSEL010001133.1:0-1531 GCA_038239755.1 Chloroflexia bacterium
AAAGCGCATCAAGATCGTGTCAACGATGCCGGGGTTGTAGCCCGCAATAGCGCCATAGATCGCGCCGAAGGTAACGACAACGATCGTGACCGAGAGGCCGACGAAGAGCGAGATGCGTCCGGCGTACATGAGGCGGGTCAGCAGGTCGCGGCCCAGGTCGTCGGTTCCCAACCAGTGTTGCGGGCTGACGTCGGCAAACTCCAGCTGTAGGTCAATCTGGTCATAGGCAAAATTGCTAGTCAGCGGAACAATGACCGACGCTAGGAGCATCACCGTCAGGGTAATGAGGCCAAACACGGCCAGTTTGTGCTTGCGGAAGCGGCGCCAGATGATAACCATCTGGCTCGGCTCAGCGGGGGCTAGTTGTTCGGCCCCGATCTGCAATGTATCCGTAGGATTCGTAGCCATTGGACAGTATCCCCCTTTCGCTAAGAGTAACGAATACGCGGGTCAGCGACCGCATAAAGCACATCGGCCAGGATGTTGGACACCACCACCAGCACCGTTGAAATGACCAGGATGCCCATCACCAGGGACCAGTCGTAGTTCAACGCACTGAGGTAGAGCCGCCCCATGCCGGGGTAGGCGAACACCGTTTCGGTGATGACTGCGCCGCCGAACAGACCCGGCAGGGTCAGGCCGACGATAGTGATCAGCGGGATGAGCGCGTTGCGCAGCGCGTGCTTGAGGATGACGACCCGCTGTTGCAGCCCCTTGGCCCAGGCGGTGCGCACATAGTCCTGGCGCAGCACTTCGAGCATACTGGAGCGAATATAGCGGCTCCACCCCGCGACCGAGACGATGCTGAGCACGGTCACCGGCAAGACCAGGTGCAGGAGGCGGTTCCCGATATCGTTTTCAAGGCCCGGGTCGGCCAGCCCTCCGGTGGGGAGATAGGGCAGGCCCCAGGCTTTGAAGTTCACCGCAAAGAGGATGATCAGCATCAGCCCGAACCAGAAGACTGGCATCGAGAGGCCGAAGAAGCTGAACATCGTCACCGCATAATCAAGTTTCGAGTATTGGCGTATCGCGGACAGTACCCCAATCGGGAAGGCAATGATCAGGCTGACCAGCACCGAGGTAATCATCAAGATCAGCGTGTTCGGTAGGCGGCTCTTGATCTGGTCAATGACCGGCTGGCCCTTGGCGACGGTGATCGACTTGCCCCAGTTGCCGGTCAGGAAGCCCGAGCCCTGGATGTGGAAATCCCCGATACTAATATCAATCGGGTTATCCACCGCAGTGGTCTTCGCCGGGTCAAACAGCCAGATGAAGTAGCGCTGGTACCACGGCTTGTCCCAGCCCATGAGGTGTTCCAGTTCCTGGATCCGCTTCTTGGTAATCTTCGGGTCGGCGCGCAGGGCCGACGCGGGGCTGCCCGGCACCTGCGACAACAAGAAGTAGATAAGGAACGTTGCCACGAGCAGCACCAACAGGCCCTGCAACGACCGCCGAATGAGATATGTAGTCATACTGAATTCCTCCTAATGCAACGCGGCGGAAGGCAGGAGCCGCACCTGTGGGGATAATT